>JAAZLM010000082.1 GCA_012799315.1 Clostridiales bacterium
ATTCTAACCTTCCTCATCATCTGGCGAACGATAACCTCGATATGCTTGTCGTTAATGTCAACACCTTGCATTCGATATACCTTTTGCACTTCAGAAATAATATAATTCTGAACTGCTCCCTCGCCCTTAACAAGAAGAACGTCATGAGGATTTATACTACCCTCAGTTAGTGGATCTCCCGCAGTGAGTACGTCGCCCTCTTCAACCTTTAGCTTGTAGCCGAATGGTATTTGATAAGCCTCTTCCTCGCCATCGGCATTCGTAACAACAGCATGGCGAGTTTTCTTGATCTCTTCCATGCGGACTGTTCCGCTAATCTTTGTAATAATAGCCGAACTCTTTGGTCGTCTACTCTCAAACAATTCCTCAACACGGGGTAAACCTTGCGTAATATCGTCGGCCGATGCAATTCCACCAAGGTGGAATGTTCTCATTGTTAGCTGTGTTCCCGGCTCACCGATTGATTGAGCGGCTATGATGCCGACCGCTTCACCGACGGCAACGGGATTGCCATTAGCTAAGTTACTTCCATAGCATTTAGCACAAACGCCATGTTTCGAATTGCAGGCTAGAACTGAGCGAATCTCGACCTTTTCAATGCCTGCTTTTATAATCTTATTTGCATCATCATCTAGCATCATTTTATCCTTTGATACTAGGACTTCGCCAGTTTTTTCATCAATGATGTCATTCACTAGGAATCTTCCTACAAGTCTATCGAAAAGTGATTCGATCGATTGGTTACCCTCACGTATCTCATACACTTCAATACCCTTTGTAGTGCCGCAATCGTCACTCCTAATAATGACGTCTTGCGATACGTCAACAAGTCTTCTTGTGAGGTACCCGGAGTCAGCTGTTCTGAGCGCTGTATCCGCAAGACCCTTTCTAGCTCCTCTAGATGAAATAAAATATTCAAGGACGTTGAGCCCTTCTCTGTAATTGGAGCGAATCGGTATCTCGATCGTACCGCCGGAAGTGTTGGCGATTAGCCCACGCATTCCTGCTAGCTGCCTAATTTGGCTCTTACTACCTCTCGCTTCAGAATCCGCCATCATAAAGATAGGGTTGTTGTGGTCAAGATTTGCCTCTAGGGCTTTTGCCACTTGCTCGGTAGTTTCATTCCATGTCTTGATAACTAATTCGTATCTTTCATCATCGGATATATATCCTCTATTATATCTTGCTGCTATTCCTAGTATTTTCTCCTCGGCCTCTTTTATCAATTTAGCCTTTTCAGGAGGGATTACTGCATCGGATACTGCAACTGTAATTGCAGCACGTGTCGCATATTTGAATCCTAATGCTTTAATAACATCAAGTACTTCAGCAGTTTTAGCAGTACCATGAAGTTTTATGCATCGTTCAATAATTCTGCTAAGTTCCTTTTTACCGACTCTGAATGAAATCTCAAGGTCGAATTGTTGATCTGAATTCGTTCTATCTACATATCCCAAATTCTGCGGAATTGCTTCATTAAATATAATTCTTCCCACAGTTGTATCAATCAGCTTAGAAACAGTTTTCCCGCCAATGTCTTTAGAGACACGCACTTTAATAGGTGCGTTGAGCGATAGGACATCATCGGAATACGCCATGATGGCTTCATTCATATCACGGAAGACCTTGCCCTCGCCTTTTTGCCCTTCCCTAATCATTGTTAGGTAGTATGCACCAAGTACCATATCTTGAGTCGGTACTGCAACGGGGCGGCCATCGGATGGCTTGAGTAAGTTATTAGCAGCAAGCATGAGGAATCTTGCTTCAGCTTGTGCCTCCGCCGATAGCGGTACGTGCACTGCCATTTGGTCACCGTCAAAGTCGGCGTTATATGCCGTACATACAAGCGGGTGTAGTTTGAGCGCCTTACCCTCAACTAAAACGGGCTCGAACGCTTGAATTCCTAGTCTGTGCAATGTTGGAGCACGGTTTAACAATACTGGATGATCCTTAATTACGTGTTCAAGTGCATCCCATACTTCTGTTCTGGCACGGTCGACCATTTTCCTAGCACTTTTAATATTGTTAGCATAGCCCGTATCTACAAGACGTTTCATTACGAAGGGCTTGAACAATTCTAGCGCCATCTCTTTAGGAAGTCCGCATTGGTAGATTTTCATTTCAGGGCCGACAACGATAACGGATCTACCCGAATAGTCAACACGCTTTCCAAGTAGGTTCTGTCTAAATCTTCCTTGCTTACCCTTGAGCATATCGGATAGTGATTTGAGTGGTCGGTTATTAGGGCCTGTAACAGCTCGCCCACGTCTACCATTGTCGATTAGAGCATCGACTGCTTCTTGCAGCATTCTCTTCTCATTTCTGATTATGATGTCGGGCGCTTTTAATTCCATCATCTTTTTAAGACGATTGTTTCTATTTATGACACGGCGATATAGATCGTTTAAGTCACTTGTAGCAAAACGTCCACCATCGAGCAATACCATTGGACGAAGATCCGGCGGTATTACGGGGATTGCATCAATTATCATCCATTCCGGACGATTACCGGACTGACGAAAAGCCTCAACTACGTCCAGCCTTTTAATCAGTTTAATGCGTTTTTGCCCTTGATGCGTGTCGGCAAGTTCCTCTTTAAGCTCTTTTGATAATGCATCTAGGTCGGTAGTTTCAAGCAACTCTTTAACTGCCTCCGCACCCATTCCTGCTTTAAAATCATCATCATAACGTTCACGCATATCAACATATTCTTTTTCAGTTAGTAGCTGTGCACGCATTAGAACGGTGTCACCTGGGTCGGTGACGATATATTTTGTAAAGTAAAGCACTTCTTCAAGGCGCTTTGGCGATACATCAAGTATCTGCCCTATCCTAGACGGCGTGCCTTTAAAATACCAAATGTGCGATACTGGCGCCGCAAGTTCGATATGGCCCATTCGCTCACGTCTAACCTTAGAACGGGTAACTTCTACCCCGCAGCGATCGCATATCTTACCCTTGAAGCGAATTCTCTTATACTTCCCGCAATGGCACTCCCAATCCTTAGATGGGCCGAAAATTTTCTCACAGAACAGCCCATCACGTTCGGGCTTTTGCGTCCTGTAATTTATTGTTTCTGGTCGCTCAACGGGGCCATATGACCAGCTCCTAATTTGATCAGGAGATGCTAGGCCTATTTTTATTTTATTAAATTCATTAAATTCCAAATTATTGCCCTCTTTCCTTATGAAGTTTAGAATGCGATATCTTCAATTTTGATGAATATTAATCTTCATCGTCCTCTTCATCATCGAACACATCAACATCATCCAATCCTAGGTCGATATCATCTTCTTCGATGTCGTCCTCATCTAGATCTGAGTCTTCTTCCTGCTCTAGATCGGATTCCTCAATATCTTCAACAATATATTGTTTATCAATTTCTTCATCTACGGCAACTTCGTCAAAATCCTCCGATATTGGTGCAAGACCGATATCATCGTCATCATCGAAATTCTGCTTTAGGTCAATTTCTTCTTCATTTATATCAAGCACCTTGACATCGAGTCCAAGTGATTGAAGCTCTTTTATAAGAACCTTGCACGCTTCAGGAACACCGGGCTTAGGAATATTCTGTCCTTTTACAATTGCTTCATATGTCTTAACTCTACCGACGACGTCATCGGACTTAACCGTCAATATCTCCTGCAATGTGTAGGACGCACCATAAGCTTCAAGTGCCCAAACCTCCATCTCACCGAAACGCTGTCCTCCGAATTGTGCTTTACCGCCAAGAGGTTGCTGCGTAACAAGTGAATACGGCCCTGTTGAACGAGCGTGAATCTTATCATCGACTAAGTGATGCAGCTTTAGGAAGTACATATATCCGACTGTAACTTCGTTATCGAATGGCATTCCCGTTCTACCATCGTATAGAACTGATTTTCCATCCTCACTGAGTCCAGCTTTTTTCAGACAATCCACAATGTCCTGCTCATTTGCACCGTCGAATACCGGCGTCATCATCTTCCAGCCGAGCGCCTTTGCAGCATATCCTAAATGCACCTCTAGCACTTGACCGATGTTCATACGTGATGGTACTCCAAGCGGATTAAGAACAATATCGAGTGGCGTTCCATCCGGTAGGAATGGCATATCTTCCTGCGGTAGTATTCTTGATACGACACCTTTATTACCGTGTCTACCCGCCATTTTATCCCCAACTGATATCTTGCGTTTTTGTGCAACATAGCAACGTACAACCATATTAACACCGGGCGATAATTCATCACAATTTTCTCTAGTGAATACCTTAACATCTACTACAATGCCCGATTCACCATGAGGAACCTTGAGCGAATTATCTCTTACCTCTCTAGCCTTTTCACCGAATATTGCACGTAATAGACGTTCCTCAGCGGTTAGCTCCGTTTCACCCTTCGGTGTAACCTTACCGACAAGAATGTCGCCCGCTCTAACCTCCGCACCGATGCGAATTATGCCAAATTCATCTAGATCTTTTAACGCATCGTCACCGACGTTAGGAATATCCCTTGTTATTTCCTCAGCGCCGAGCTTCGTATCCCTTGCTTCAATTTCATATTCATCAATATGAATTGAAGTGAACACGTCATCACGTACGATGTTCTCATTAATCAGGATTGCGTCCTCATAGTTATAACCTTCCCATGCCATGAAGCCGATTAGCACGTTCTTCCCTAGTGCAATTTCCCCGTCAGCCGTTGCCGGCCCGTCGCAAATTACATCTCCCGTCTTAATTACATCACCTTTATTATAAATAGGCTTTTGGTTAATACATGTTCCTTGGTTCGATCGTTTGAATTTAATATGCTTATATGTGTGGTTAACTCCATTATCGTCCTTTATTATAGTTTCATCAGCGGAAACGGATTCTACAACACCGTCGTGCTTTGAACATACGACCGCTCCCGAATCGACAGCTGCTTTATATTCCATACCTGTTCCAACTATTGGCGATTCCGTTCTTAAGAGAGGCACTGCCTGCCTTTGCATATTCGATCCCATCAATGCACGGTTAGCGTCGTCATTTTCAAGGAAAGGTATCATCGATGTTGCGATTGAAACTACCATCTTTGGTGTAATATCCATGTATTCTACACGTTCACGCTCAACCTCAAGAATTTCGTCCCGTACACGAACGTTTACACGGGGCTTTGCAAAGCGATTGTGTTCATCTAGTGGCTCATTCGCTTGTGCTACGATATAGTTGTCCTCAACATCGGCAGTCATGTATTCGACTTCATCGAGTACGACACCTGTTTCCTTATCAACACGGCGGAAAGGTGCCTCCAAGAATCCATATTCATTTATCTTCGCATATGATGCTAGGTAGGATATAAGTCCAATATTCGGGCCCTCCGGCGTTTCGATCGGGCACATCCTACCATAGTGACTATAATGAACGTCACGCACTTCAAAGCTGGCCCTATCACGTGATAGACCCCCGGGACCTAGTGCCGATAAGCGGCGTTTATGCGTTAATTCCGCAAGCGGATTAGACTGATCCATGAATTGGGACAGTGGCGATGAGCCAAAGAATTCCCTAATTGATGCAACAACAGGACGGATATTTATCAGCGCCTGAGGTGTAATAACCTCCATATCCTGTGCTTGCAGTGTCATTCTTTCACGGATTACTCTTTCCATCCTTGAAAAACCAATTCTAAATTGGTTTTGTAGCAATTCGCCAACGGAGCGAATTCTTCTATTACCTAAGTGGTCGATATCGTCAATCGTGCCAACATCGTCACATAGGTTACAAAAGTAATTTATCGATGCAATTATATCATCTAAAATAATGTGCTTTGGCGATAATTCACTTGATCTTTTTATAATTTGCTCTTCTATCTCTTCTTTAGATTCCGCACTCTCCATAATTTCGGTTAGAACCTTGAAGCTAACTTTTTCAGCAATGCCGAATTCCTTATGGTCAATGTCAACATATTTCCTAATGCTGACCATTCCATTGCCTACAACTTTAACTTGCTTATCGTCTAAGTCAAGGAGAACTTCATTAACGCCAGCATCTTCTACCTGCATTGCCATATCGGTAGTGATAACTTCACCAACATCGACCATAACTTCACCAGTTAGCGGATTTATGATGGGATTGACTGGGCGGTATCCGATTATTCTTGATGAGATGCCAAGCTTCTTATTATATTTATATCTGCCGAATCTAGCTAAGTCATAGCGACGAGGATCAAAGAAAAGTGTATTTATATGGTTGAGTGCACTCTCAACAGTTGGCGGCTCGCCCGGGCGCAACTTCCTATACACTTCAAGGAGTGCCTCCTCAGTGTTTTTAGTTGCATCCTTTTGGGAAATTGTTTGAAGAAGTCTTTCGTCCTCGCCAAAAGTATCTACAATATCTTGATCCGAACCAATACCAAGCGCTCTTATAAGCGTCGTTATTGGGATCTTTCTATTTTTATCTATTCTAACGTAAATTATGTCATTTGAATCCATTTCGTATTCAAGCCATGCGCCCCTATTGGGGTTGATTGTCGTTTTAAAAAGTTTTTTACCAGTTTTGTCATAGTCAAAACCATAATATACTCCGGGTGATCGAACAAGTTGTGATACGATAACTCTCTCAGCACCGTTAATTACAAAAGTACCGCTATCGGTCATGAGTGGGAAATCACCCATAAATACTTCTTGCTCTTTTCCTTCACCTGTTTCATTATTAAATAGTCTAGCCTTAACCCTTAGAGGTGCGGCGTAGGTTACATCACGCTCCTTGCATTCCTCCACAGAATATTTCGGTTCGTCGTCAATGCGGTAATCAATAAAAGTAAGCACTAAGTTGCCATTATAATCGGTTATCGCG
>JAAZLM010000083.1 GCA_012799315.1 Clostridiales bacterium
AGATAGCGTGCGGTAAAGTCAATTCTATTCGGGTCGTGCACCTTGCCATCAAGCGAAACAACATCATGGCAGGCAATGCCATTCTCGGTAATGTAAATTGGCTTTTTGTATCGTTCATAAAGGAATTTCGGCCCGTAATATAGTGTTTCCGGATTGACAGTCCATGCGGCTTGAGTCTTGGGGAAGCCTGCATAATTGGAGATGAACTCCGTTCCACCATCTTCACCAGCTCTGACCATCGTGCCATTATATATATTATATCCTAAGAAATCAAGCTCTTGTCCGATTATATCAAAATCATTTGCACCGATCTTTGGCATATATGGTGCAAATGCACCTTCAGCCTCATCGGGATACTTCCCTAAAAATACGGGGTCGCTCCACCATGGGATATTCCATGACCAATGCCCATTCGGGTCGCCCATTTTGAAATTTGCCGCTCTTGCCGCCTCTACATCGGCATCGCTATCCGTTTCAGGATAATAGAATGAGCAGCTCGGCGCATAGCCGATCTTTATAGGCTGCTTTGCAACAGAACGCATCGCCATTACAGCCTTACCATGTGCAAGTAACACATTATGCGCCATCTTAACTGTATCATGCGGTTGTAGCTTCAGCCCCGGAGCATGGACACCGACAACATATGACAATCCGACGAAACATTGTGGTTCATTTATTGTAATAAAATACTTGACTCTATCGGAGAAATGCTCGGTTACAACTTTTGCATATTCAGCAAACCAATCGGGCGAATCATCGTTCAGCCATGAGCCTTTTCTATAAAGCTCATAAGGGGTATCCCAGTGGAACAATGTAATATACGGCTCGATACCGTTCGCTAATAGCTCGTTAATTAAGTTATCGTAGAATTCTAGTCCCTTAGGATTCACTTCGCCCGTTCCATTTGGCATAATCCTTGACCAGCAAAGTGAAAAGCGATAAGCCTTCTGCCCCATTTTCTTCATTATGGCGACGTCTTCCTTATACCTGTGATAATGATCGCAGGCAACATCACCGGTTGCGCCCCCTTGGATAGTTCCATTCTTTTTGCAGAACATATCCCATACGGATAGTCCTTTGCCATCTTCATAGGCGGCACCTTCAATTTGGTATGCTGAGGATGCTACTCCCCATGCAAAATCATCTCTAAAACTCATTATTGTCCTCCTTAGTAGAAAAGGTGCCACAATGTGACACCTTAGCTTTGTTCATTATAATATTATGGTGGAGACGATGAGACTCGAACTCACGACTTTCACAATGCCATTGTGACACTCTCCCAACTGAGTTACGTCCCCTAGAGAATCAAATATATTTTATCATATAATATATTTCTAGTCAAGCCTGAACAGTAGTATTTTAGAAATTTAATTTAATTATAATTCTTTTGGTTGATTTTGAAAATTCCTGTATAAAAGAAGCAATATTGATGATAATAAAAATGGTGATAAATATGCTAGTTGTTGTTATACGTTCGATTATACTTTATTCATTGATAATCTTTGCAATCCGATTAATGGGTAAAAGGCAATTAGGTGAGTTGCAACCATCGGAATTAGTCGTCACGATACTTGTGTCCAATATGGCTGCATTGCCAATAGAAAATCCCAATCTTCCCATGTTGATGGGTGTTATACCAATACTCTTTGTAGTCAGTATTGAAGTCATAACGTCTAGCATCTCTTTGCGTTGTAGAGGGTTCCGCAATTTCATGTCTGGGAATGCAAAGATAGTAATCAAGGACGGCAAGATTAATCAAGCAGAGATGAAGAATGTAAGATATAGCATTGATGATTTGATGGAGTCCTTAAGGGAAAACGGTATTTTCGATATTCGTGAGGTGCAATTTGCTATTGTTGAAACTACGGGTAAAATCAACATATATCAAAAGCACCATGCACAATGCGTCACCACTGGGATGATGGAGATCGAGGGGCAAAGTAAAAATCCGCCATCAGTCATTATTAGCGATGGCGAATTTGTAAGCGATGGATTGAATGCATCAGAGTTAAATAAGAATTGGGTGCTTAACATTCTAAAGAAAGAAAAAATCCAACTAAAAGATGTTTTTCTTTTCACTGCCGATGAAACTGGTGATTATCATATTATTCCTAAGGAGTGAAATTGAATGAAAAGGTTAATTATATGTAGCTGTATAATAGTTGCTGCATTAACAATCGCATTATCATCATTGCTTCATCTAAATAGAACGACGAATGAAATTGTAAGCCAGTTAACGCAAATTAAGAATCTGTATTCGGTAGGTAGAATTGAAGAATCCGTAAAATTAGCGGAAGAAACATTTAATAAGTGGGAAAAGAAAAGCAAGGTTGTCCACATCTATATTGACGATAATCAAATTATTCCTATCACATCATCGCTAGCAAAGGTAAAGCTCCTACTTGCTACCGATACACCTGAAGTTTATGCTGAATGCGACAGCATAATAGAAATGTTGATTGCAATGAAAGATATGCAAATTCCACATCTGCACAACATTCTATAATAAACTTGATTACTGATTAAATTTTCTCTTCTTCTAATTCTGTTATAATTCTCATAAAACTATCTATATCATTGAAATCCCTATATACTGATGCGAATCTAACGTAGGATACAAGATCAATCTCCTTTAATTTACCAAGCACATGTTCGCCGATTTCGTCCGACGATACCTCTCTTTGAAGAAGATTTGCATAGTAAATTTCAAGTTCATCGACTAGCGCCTCTAACTCTTCTATTCTTACGGGGCGCTTTTTCGTTGCTCTGAGCAATCCGCCAAGGAGTTTATCTCTATCGAATGGCTCTCTCGTGTCATCTCTTTTAATCACCATTAAAGGTAAGCGCTCAACGACTTCATAAGATGTGAATCTCTTACCGCATGATAGGCATTCACGTCTGCGACGGATCTTCTCCTCGCTCGGTCGTGAATCAATCACCTTGCTATCCGAATAACTACAATAAGGGCAATTCATCTTTGCAACTCTCCCTTCTCTAAATTTGAATATACAAAACTTATTGTAATTATACCATCTACAAAATATAATTGCAATCCTGATATAAGAATTACATCATATTGATGATCCGCTAACTAGAACATCGTGCTTAGATATGATAAAGTCCTCAGCAACATCTTTTGCCGTGCACGGTGTTACAAGATTCTCTGCCATGAGATTTATTAACTCTTTAACCATCTGGAAGTTAGGCGATATATCTTCAATAACTACGGTATCGTCAGTCCCGAATAGCCTGCACTTTACTTCTACTCCCAGCGTGTCGTCACTCCCACATTTAGATCTAACTACATTGTACACTAACCCCCCATCGCCAATTGATACTGCGTATTCTGTTTCTCTTTTTTTCATTATGAGACCTCTCCTTTTTTGTATAAATTACATATTTATTATACAAGAAGTTCATTATGATTTAAAGGGCAGTTCATCGCAAGAATGTAGTTATTTCACCATAATACGACACTAATTTGTAGTTATTGTCAAGTATGGGAGGTGTTCTTTGTGCACTTTCACCTTTTGTGAGAAAGTTTGTGCAATTAGCTAAGTGTTATACCAGTTTCTCTACCGATTGTATATTAATGGCTAATTCGTCATACGTTGAGTAATTATTTCGATATAATTCGAGAATTAAAGCACCGTGGTAATCAATCGCTTTAAGCCTATTAATAAGCATTTTAAAGTCGAATGAACCGGAGGAAATTAGCATACAATCGTGTTCTTCGTCATTATCACTAATATGAATATGTCGAATTTTACTGACAAATTTATCCACCAGTTCAAAGGGACTTATTCCGCTGCGGACTGCCTGTTTTATATCAAGAACAAATGCAACTTCATTACCTAGCTGCTCGCTCATTTCATGCAGGAGGTCGACTTTTCCACTCATGCAATATTCAACATTCTCCTGTGCGACCGTTATGCCGAATTCCCGCCCTAGCTGAAATAGTCGTTGATAACGTTCGATATAGCGCTCAATTGTGCAATTCCCATTCTTAAATGCACCATGTAGGACAAAAATTTCCGCACCTAGTTCCCCCATCGCATTGAAATATCTTTTATAGTAGTCTAGCATTTCATCAACTCTACGTTCATACCTAGAAAAAAGCATTAGCGGCTCGATCGGGCAAGTGAAGGGATGAACGGATGCGACATCTATCGCATATTCATCGACAATATTGCATATCTCTTTGAAGATATCCCCCGTCAACTCGCAGTTTGCATTGAAGAATATCTCAACTGTCTTTATGCCCCTAATGGCAAGCTCCCGCAGGGCTTTTTCAGTTTCAAGCGGATAGAGTGATGCAGTCGAAATCCCAACTCGCATTTTGTCTTGCATTATATCGCACCTTTCAAAATATAAGTGTTTGTTATGATTTTAACAGAACCAGAATATTAAATAACCCCCCTTAAATTTAAAAAGGGGGTTATTATTTACGCTTTTAGGCATTAGCCTTAGATTTCTTTTTTGTGTTCTTTATGTTGCGATCATTCCATAATACCCATAGAGGGCCTGCTAGGAATACTGATGAATAAACTCCGGCAACCATACCGACAATTAGCGGGAAAGCAAAGCTGAGTATCGATGTAACATTGAATATTAATGCTACAATACAAACTACCGACATTGCTGCAATTGTGGTCACAGATGTGTTAATCGATCGTGTTAGTGTTTGCCGTATACTTAAATTCATCAATTCTTCTAAATTAAGCTTTTTACCGTAAATTTTGCGATTCTCCCTCACTCTATCATATGTTACAATCGTATCATTGATAGAATATCCTAGGATCGTCAGCGCCGCAGCTATGAAATTCGCATTTATCGGTATTCTAAATATAACGAATGTTGCGTATACCATTATTGCGTCATGGAGCAGTGCTACAACAGATGTTACACCGGCTGACCAGCCGCCAATTCTCTTGAATCTGAAGGCGATATATACGGTCAATACCACTGCTGAGAATGCAACCGCTACAAGGCATTTTAGGAAGAATTCCTTACCTGCCGATGGTGGAACATCATTACTAGAAAGTAGTGTGATGTCATTCGATACGAAGCTTTCTTGCAACTTGCTAGTTAGATCGAACTGCCTTTCGGCGGTTAAGCCAGCATTGGAATTAACTGATAGGTTGACGTTATTTGCGGCATTCTCGCTGATTGCTTCACCAATTGTGATTGAGACGCCCGTGCCGATAATATCTTCAGCCTTTGATTGGAATTCATCTACATCTAGATCCCCGGTATATGAGTAGGAGATTAATGTACCTCCCTTGAATTCAATATCAACTTCAACACCGAAAATGAGTGAAATTAAAGCAACAAGTACGATGAAGGCGATTGTTATTGGGAATGTGTATTTC
>JAAZLM010000084.1 GCA_012799315.1 Clostridiales bacterium
AAAGGGCATTTAAGATTGCCAAGTGCCTCACTAGTTCCGCACGATGATCCATCCCTCTTACTAGTAAATGCTGGAATGGCGCCGCTTAAAAAGTATTATCAAGGGCTAGAAACACCACCGAGTAAGCGTGTTACGTCATGCCAAAAGTGCATTCGCACACCGGATATTGAGCAGGTCGGTAAAACGTCACGACATGGAACATATTTTGAGATGTTAGGTAACTTCTCTTTCGGCGATTATTTTAAAGAAGAGGCAATTGTATGGGCATGGGAATACATTGTCGATGTTATGAAATTGCCATCCGATCGTATATGGATTTCAGTCTACGAGGAAGACGATGAAGCATATGACATATGGATAAATAAGATTGGAGTATCCCCGGATAAAGTTGTCAAATTAGGCAAGGAAGATAATTTCTGGGAGCTTGATTCCGGCCCGTGCGGCCCCTGTTCAGAGATGCACTTCGATATGGGGGAGGATCGTGGATGCGGTGAGGACGATTGCGGGATCGGATGCGAATGCGATAGATATGTAGAATTCTGGAATCTAGTATTCACGCAATTTGACAGTGACGGTAAAGGGAATTATAAAAAACTTGCTCATCCTAATATTGATACGGGGATGGGACTTGAGCGACTAGCATGTATAATGCAAGGAGTCGACAATATCTTTGAAGTTGATACTGTCTCAAATATAATGAAAAAAGTTAGCAAAATTGCAAAAGTTGATTATAAAAAGAGCGAGATATCGGACATTTCTCTCAGGGTAATAACCGACCATATTAGGAGCACTACATTCATGATATCCGATGGTGTAATGCCATCTAATGAAGGCAGGGGCTATGTACTTCGCCGCTTGATTAGGCGAGCAGCACGTCATGGTAGGTTGCTTGGCATTAATGAGCCATTCCTATATAAAGTGTGCGATACTGTAATTGATGAGAATCTTCATGCGTATCCGGAGCTTGATGCAAATAGAGAATTCATTGAGCGGGTGATGCGTACCGAGGAAGAGAGCTTTGCAAAAACAGTAGATAAGGGCATGGAGCTACTAACAAACGAGATTAAAAAGTTAATGAAATTACCCGATAAAGAAAAAACTCTATTAGGTAAAATTGCATTCAAGCTCCATGACACATTCGGATTCCCAATTGATCTAACACGTGAAATACTTGAGGAAAAGGGAATCGGATATGAGGAGAAAAAATTCCATGAATTGATGAAAGCACAACGTGAGAAAGCAAGAAGTGCAAGGAAATCATCGGATGTTCATGGCTGGGGCGGAGAAATATCTTCAGAAATTGCCGGTCTTAACACGGAATTTATCGGCTATTCGTCTTTTGTTGCCGAAGCTAAGATAATAGGTATGTATTCGGGCGATCAGGATATTGATAGCGCATCTAAAGGCGATGATGTTATAATTGTTCTAGATAGGACGCCATTCTACGCTGAAAGCGGCGGACAAGTAGGCGATGCCGGAACTATCATCAATGGCGAGGCTCATATTAGAATTGAAGATACGAGGAAGGCGCCCGGCGGCCAGATAATGCACCTAGGAACAGTTGAGGAAGGTATATTCAATAGAGGGGATACCGTAAAAGCTTCAGTCGATGAATTAATGAGAAAGGCAACAATGCGCAACCATACCTGTGCGCATCTTTTGCAAGCAGCATTGAAGGAAGTATTGGGCGATCATGTGCATCAGGCTGGGCAAATGGTCGATAATGAAAGATGTAGATTCGACTTTTCGCACTTTGATGCTATGACAAAAAGTGAAATTGAAGAAGTAGAGCGCATATGTAACAGGCAGATCCTTGAGGGTAAAAATGTCATAGTGAGTGAAATGCCCCTTGAAGAAGCTAAATCCAAGGGAGTAATAGCACTATTCGGTGAAAAGTATGGCGACATTGTGCGTGTTATCGAGATTGATGGATTCTCCGCTGAATTATGCGGTGGTACCCATGTTGACAATACCGCAAAGGTAGGACTGATGAAGATAGTATCGGAATCATCCGTCGCATCGGGAGTAAGGCGCATTGAGGCGGTTACGGGCGATGGAGTGCTTGCACTCATTGACGATTCAAATAAAGTGATTACCCACGCAGCGAAGGCGCTCAAGCTAAATAATTTAAGTGAATTGGTCACAAGATGCAAAGCATTAGTAAACGACCTCAGGGAAAGAGATAAGCTAATAGATGAACTTAACCAAAAGATGGTTAAATCTCAGCTTGACAATATTATTGATAACGCAAAGCAGATCAATGGATTCACCGTGATTACTGCTGAATTCCCATCTATTTCGAATGATGCACTTAGGAAGATGGGCGATACAATTAAGGATAAATATCCCGATGCTATTGCAGTGATTGCAGGTGCATCGAACAAGAAAACAACTCTACTTGCAATATGCGGTAAATCCGCTGTTAAGGCTGGCGCCCATGCGGGTAAAATAGTATCGCAGATTGCAGCTATTACAGGCTCAAAGGGCGGAGGACGTCCCGACAGTGCGATGGCGGGCGTCGGCGATATAAGTAAACTGCCCGAGGCATTGGCCGCTCTTGAAAACATAGTTAGTGAAATATAATTAATTTTAGAAAGGTAGGATAAAGATGGACTGTATTTTTTGCAAAATAGGCAAGGGTGAGGCTCCTTGCACTAAAGTGTATGAAGATGATTTAGTAATAGCATTCGAGGATTTGGATCCTGTTGCGCCAACACATGTGCTAATCATACCTAAGCAGCACATTGATAGTGCTGCCGACGTTGATAGCAGTAATTCGCACTTAATATCAAGGATTTTTGAAGTTGCCTCAAGTATTGCAAAGGAAGAAGGACTTGATAAGGGATTTAGCATTGTGACGAATGCGAAGGAACACGGTGGACAAACTGTATCCCATTTGCATTTTCATCTTATCGGCGGTAAAAAGCTTGACATCCAGATAAGATAGGCATATGCAACTTTAATTAAGGATTGATATAATGGATTATTACACGATGGAAATTGCGGGACTGCGCCGAGAACTACCTATTTGCCCAATTAATGAAAAGGTGAGCATTGCCGCATTCATAATGTTCTCCGATGTGGAAATTACAATTGCATCGGCAAAGGCGCTAATTGAAAAAGCTCCCGATTGTGATATAATCGTCACAGCCGAGAGCAAGGGAATACCGCTTGCATATGAGATGGCAAGACAACTAGGGAAGAAATATATCGTAACTAGGAAGATGAAAAAACTCTATATGTCGCAGCCGTATATGGTTGAAGTTAAATCAATTTCGACAGATAGGGTGCAAACACTCTACTTAGATAAAAGCGAGGCAAATGCATTAAGTGGTAAGAATGTGTTGATCGTCGATGATGTTATAAGCACGGGTGAATCACTCCACGCTATGGAGGTGCTCATTAGGCAGGCGGGCGGCAATATTGTTGGTAAATGCGCCGTTCTAGCCGAGGGTGACGCCGCAAAGCGTGATGACATAATTTATTTGGAGGAATTGCCGCTATTCTTTAAATAAAGAATTCGCTCCTCCTGACATTCTAGGGGGGTCTTAAAATTGGTGCGAAAGATGCCAGTGATAGGATTTTCATATCTTGCTGGATTGATAATTGCGCCATTTTTTAGTTACTTAGAGTTGCTCATAATCGGGACAATGCTAATGCTCCTAAGCACCATTCTAATACCGATGCTGAAAAGCAGCAGCAAGCTTTTCACCGTATTTATTGCAATGTTCTTTGCTGCGGCATTGATAGTATATGGCTTGTATGAGCGCCATATCTACACACCAATCTTAAATTACGATGGAACGCAGCAGATTGTTGAGGGTAGTGTTGTTGATATAAAATATCATGATAAAGATATGGCGACATATACCGTTAAAACTAGGATCGACGGCAGATCAGTCAAGATTAATCTCTTTGCTGCTGATGTCGGGGCGACGTATTACGATAAAATTATTGCCAAGGTGGATCTGCGTGTGCCAATTGATACGCAGAACTTCCCGCAGAAGTCATATTATAAATCACAGGGGATATACCTTGTCGCCTCATCATGGAGCGATGTGGAAATTATCCCAAATAGCAATCGAGGCATGATCTATCATATACGTAGCTATTCCGATTACATTAATACAGGCATTTCCCGTATTTTACCGAGTGATGAGGGTGCTATGTTACGTGCGATGCTAACAGGTGATAAATCGGGATTAAGTGCCAATATCAAGAATAACCTCTACCGTGCAGGAATCGGGCACATAATTGCGGTTTCGGGCTTGCACCTGTCGATAGTTATCGCCTTTATTATGATAATACTATCAATGTTTAAATTGAATAAATATATCAAAACTGCATTTATTATAGTCGCCTGTCTAGTATTTGTAGTATTTTCGGGCATGTCGATTTCGGTAATGCGGTCGATGATTATGATAACAATTTTCTATCTAGCACGCATTTTCAACCGCAAGCCCGATACGTTGAGTTCGCTATCAATTGCAGTATTTGCATTAATATTAGTTAACCCGTTTGCCGGTCGAGATATTGGATTATTGCTATCGGCATCGGGTACCTTTGGTATTGCTGTTGTTGGCGGATCGCTCAATCGCTATCTTTCAAAAACATATCCATTATCGGGAGTGATGGGGCACTTTCGCCGACTTATTATACCGACGATATGCGCATCGGCGTGCACTATCCCAGTGGCAATGCTTGTATCGGACGAAGTATCGATAATTTCGCCAATCGTCAATGTGTTTGTGATACCCCTCTGCACGATGCCGCTAATTTGCGCAGTTCTATTTGCACTTTCGGGTGGGATTCGCCCTATTGGGATACCTTTATTATGGGTGGCGAAGGTTTGCTTAAAAGCGCTGCTGAAAATTGCCGACATCGTATCTGGGTGGCAATTTTCATATATGTCACTCAGCGCAGGATATATCTATATATGGGTTCTGCTTGTGATTGTCGGCATTGTAATTTGCAAGATAGCTTTCGACAATTGGGCTAGTATTGGCAAGACAATAGCAATGTGTTTCATCATCTTATTAATTGGCGCTGTGTCATATAAATTCATCAATAAGGATAATTTAACGGTGTCAATACTATCCGATTCAAAAACGGGCGCAGTAATCGTTCATGATAATTATACTTGCAATGTGTTCGTATTAGGCAAGAGCAAGAAATTGGCACAACCAATCGCCGAGTATATAGAACTTAACAATATTGATAGCATTGGGATTCTTAGCATACCATCACTTGATGCGGGCGACATTGCAGCTTATAGGCAGTTAGAAAAATTTAACGCAAAGAGCATTATAATGAGGCAGGAGTTAACCGATATTATCAAGGACGATGATATATTTAAGAATTCTAAGAAATATGTAGCAAAGGATATGGAAATTATTGAGGATAGTGGTTATAATATATGTATGTATGCCAACAATGGGCAAATCACATCACTTGAGCTATATTCCGATAAATTTAAGATGATCTGCATCAATGCGAAAGATTATGATGAATTCTCCGGCGAAAAATATGATATTGTCGTATGCCAAAATAGGACTGATAGAGAAATTGCAATTCACAATTCACAATATGCACTATTACTAGATAATTCGCAGGCAACTAGCAGTACGACAACGGCGGAGGTTATGCATATTTACACGAGTCCTAGAACAAGCTTTATAATCGGTAGGAATGGTGAAGTAGTTAGGAGGAGAACGGGATATGCCCTTTATTGATGAGTCGGCATTACGCAAGCAGATGAAATCGAGCGAACCCAGTGGCGTCTATTACCTATTTGGGCAGGATATATATTCTATTGAGAGATATGTCAATGCACTAATCAATAAAGCCGTCGGCAAGACACCGTCGGACTTTAATCTAAATAAATATGAGGGTAAGGCATTGCCCCTGTCAAAGTTGCTTGATGATATTGAATCGCTCCCAGTATTCGCAGATAGGAAATGCGTCGTCATTAACGATTTAAATGCCGACGACTTAACTAAACCCGATTTCGATGCGCTTAAAAAGCAACTAATTGATACTCCCGTTACAACTGTTGTAATAATATATCAAACAGCGCTGGAAATTGATTTAAAGCGGGGGAAGAAAAGCTCAAATAATATAAAGCTAATCAATGCACTAGCAAAAACATCCGCGAATGTATGCCAGTTAATGACTAAAACCCCACAAGATTTAGCAAAGCAAATTATAAGGAGTGCCCAGAAGAATAATTGCTCCATTTCTTTTGAGAATGCTAGGTATTTAGCGGAAATGACACTGAGCAATCAAATGCTGCTTGCGAATGAAATTACTAAGATATTCGCCTATGTTGGTGAAGGTGAAATAACCGAAGATATAATTGATATGCTTGTTGCAAAGCAAATTGATGCTAGTTCATTCGCATTGGCGAATGCTATTGTTGCAAAAAATGCATCTAAAGCAATGGAAACATTGGACGACTTATTCTATCAACGTATTGAGGCGGTGGTGATTCTATCAGCTTTATCGATGGTGTATATCGATTTATATAGGGCGAAATCTGCAGCCATTAATGGCATTGATCCAGCGCAGGTGATTGAGGACTATTCCTATTATGCGAGGAGATTCGCAGTTACGAATTCTTTTCGTGACACGAGGAAGATGGAAATAGACCAATTGAGGAAGAGTATATCTATTTTAGCAAAGGCGGATTCGCAATTAAAGTCAAGTCGGAGTGATCAGAGGACAATACTTGAGAAGGCGATTACCGAGATGCTTATATTAAGATGAGGGGAAGAAAAAATTGATACACCTTGAGCAGGCAATTATAGTAGAGGGGAAATATGATAAGATAAAACTATCATCAATTATAGATGCGGTCATAATCCCAACAAACGGTTACGGCATATTCAAAGATAAGAAAAAGATCGAGCTTATCAGGATGTTTGCACGTACAAAAGGTATAATCATATTGACGGATTCGGATTCTGCTGGCTTTCTCATTCGGAGCCATATCAAGAGCATTATTCCCGAGGGGGAAGTAATGAATGTATATATCCCCGATATATTCGGTAAAGAAAGACGTAAAGCACATCCATCAGCGGAGGGGAAATTAGGTGTTGAGGGTATACCGACTCAGAAATTGCTTGACGCATTTAAAAAAGCAGGAGTTCTACCTAATGAGAAAAAGGAAAAAGGTAAAAAGATAACGAAAGTAGATTTATATAATGACGGACTAACAGGGCGGGAAAACAGCGCCAAAATGCGGGAGCTTTTGTTAAAGGAATTATCTTTACCATCACTAATGACAACGAATTCAATGTTGGAAATTATGAATTCTATGATGAGCTACGATGAATATAGGGACCTAATTCAAGGACTCAAGGCAGCAATTCCCGATTAAAAGAGAGAAAGGCAGAGTATCCTAAATGGTTTTTTCCAGTTTAACTTTCATATTTTTATATCTACCCATTGTACTACTTTTATACTACATAGCACCGTGGAAAGCAAAGAATTTGATACTACTTATAACGGGCTTGATTTTCTATGCATGGGGTGAGCCGTACTATGTAATTATAATGATTATATCGACTTTAATTGACTTTACGGCGGGACTCCTGATTAATAAATTCGACGACAACCCCAAAATGAGGAGGGTGTTCCTCATTGTATCGGTAGTTATGAATTTGAGTCTACTATTCACATTTAAATACAGCTCATTCATTGTTACCAATATCAATTCTGCTTTTGGGCTAAAAATATTCGATCCAAAATTGCCCTTGCCGATTGGGATCTCTTTCTACACTTTTCAAAGTATGTCATACACAATTGATCTCTATCTTGGGAATATAAAGGTGCAAAGGAATTTCACTAAATTCGCTGCCTATGTCACGATGTTCCCCCAAATTGTTGCAGGGCCAATTGTTCGATATGAAGATGTCGAGAGGGAATTGGAGGATCGGCAGATCAACCTAACACTAATTGGTGAGGGTGTTGGCCACTTTGTAAAAGGACTAGCGAAAAAGGTTTTAATAGCTAATAATATTGGGATGCTATGGCAGGCGGTTAAGGCGATGGAGATTACATCATTATCGATCCTAACGGCGTGGATTGGTATTCTAGCCTTCACATTTCAGATATATTTTGACTTTTCCGGATATTCGGATATGGCAATCGGGCTTGGCAAGATGTTAGGATTCCACTTCCCTAAGAATTTCGACCATCCATATACATCAAGGAGTATAAGCGAATTCTGGAGAAGATGGCATATCACACTTGGCTCATGGTTCCGCTCATATGTATATATCCCACTTGGAGGGAATAGAGAGGGTACAGGCAAAACAATAAGGAATCTACTCATCGTATGGATGTTGACGGGGATATGGCATGGAGCAAGCTGGAATTTCATCATATGGGGGCTATACTTCGGAATAATTATCATATTAGAAAGATTATTCCTCAGAAACATTCTTGAGAAGATCCCGGCTGCAATTTCAACAGCTTATTCGTTCCTCCTTGTTATATTCGGTTGGGTATTATTTGAAACAAACACCCTTGCCGATGCGGGGAGATATATTAAGGCGATGTTCGGCGCATATGGCGGATTCATCGATACCAATGCAAGATACCTATTATCAACGAATATTGTATTATTCGCAATATGCATTATATTATCGACTAGAGCAATAGAACAAGTTGGCGAATATATCGCTACTAGACTACCTGCACTATATCAATATAGCGCCCCGATATTAGAGGTAATATTGATGATAATATGCACTGCATACCTTGTTGACTCAACATATAACCCATTCTTATATTTCAGATTCTAAGACTAGAGGAGGGGGGATTCAAATGAATTCTAAGATAATATCAGCACTAACTTTTTTTGCATTATTAATAATATTACCGGCGATCACTTTATTCAGACCTAAAAAGGAATTCTCCGATGAGGAGAATAGATATTTAGCTAAATTGCCAAAGTTCAGTGCATCGAGCTATGCGAATAAAGATTTTATGAATGGATTCGATGCTTATTTCTCCGATCATTTTATCTCAAGGACAAGGTTTAAAAGGCTAAGCACCGATATCGAATTAATGATTGGTAAAACGCAGATAAATGGCGTATATATTCTACCCAATAGATTGATTGCAAAAGTCGACGAAGCAGAAAATACGTCAGTTAATAAAAGCATAAATGCAATAAATACTTTTTCCAGCAAACACCCCGACTTAAATATGTCAATTATGCTTGTGCCGACAGCGCAGGATATATATGCGGCGAGCCTACCCCATAATTCGCCCCACTTTGATGAAAAGAAGTTCATTAGCATTGTGCATGGCGGTCTTCATTCACGAGTCAATACGATAGATGCGCACACACCACTTCAATCGACAAGGAATGAATATATCTATTATCGATACGATCATCACTGGACAACGCTTGGCGCATATTATGGCTATACAACCGCAGCTAAGAAATTGGGATTCACACCGACCCCACTGAACAACTTCGACATTGAATATGCTGCCGATGATTTTTATGGTACGCTATATTCAAAGACGCTATACGATAAAATTGAGCCTGATAGGATCGAGCTATACCATCTTAATAAAGGTGTAAAGATCACCAAAGTTGAAATTGATACTGGTGAGGTAATTGAGGAGAGGGATTCAATCTATTTTAGAGAATTCCTAGATAAAAAGGACAAATACAGCGTATTCTTGGGACAGAATCAACCGATCGTCAATGTGCATACTGATAACGATAATAACGAGAGGTTGTTGATTTTCAAAGACTCCTATGCTCATAGCATGGTGCCTTTTCTTATGCAGCATTATAGTGAGATCACACTCATTGATTTAAGATATATAAATGTACCAGTTGATGAATTAATCGATATAGAAAAATACACTCAGGCAATTGTAATCTATAATACAAGCAATTTCCTGAGTGACGATAATATAATCAAGCTAGGATTCTAAAAGAAAATTTTTACGACGAAAAACATAGGTTTTTCGTCGTAAAAACGTTATAATGACTAATTTCATCCGAAAATCATGTAAAAATGAAATTAATGTTTTTTCTAGCTTGTTGCCAAAAGTTCTATTCTGCATAGTATGAAGTAAGCAGGGAAAACTCGTGGGTGAGGGCGTAAAGTGATAATGCCGCATTATCTTAGATATTTTGTGTTGTTATCCACAGGGGAGCTTTCGTCTATAGCTGCTCGCAAAGAACAGTTATACTTGCCTGCTTATATAGATTAAGACCATAGGAAATTGCCATGTAGCAATTCTTATGGTCTTTTCTAATCTAGTCCTCGTATTCCCTAATTCTTAAATTTATGCCGATCTTCTGGGCGAGATCCTTGCTCGCTTGTATATCTTCTTCAGATATGACATCTACTATCGTGAGCACAACATTCTCAACATAGTTCTTGCAATCCTGTGCGAAATTCAGCATAGCGTCGAATGCCTTTTCGCCGTACACAGGTCGTGTTACACGGGTATATTCTTCTTTAGTTGGAGCATTGAGGCTGATTGATATGGTATCAATTCGCCCTTTTAGCAAATGCGCAGTCGGCTTCCCATTAATTAGATCGGACAAGCCATTAGTGTTCACCCTTATTGGGAGATTCGTTATACTTCTAATATAGTCCGATACCTCAAGTATGAGATCTAGCCTTTCAAATGGCTCACCATATCCGCAGAACACAATTTCATCAATATTGGTAAAATCGAATTTATCTAGGTCCTGCTTAACATCATCGAAATTCGGCTCACGTTCTAGCCATAGATTATCCGCATCGCCAACAGAATCACCATTGTTACGAATGCAGAATACGCAGCTACATGGGCATTTATTCGTAATGTTCAGATAGAGCGAGTCGCCAACAGTATATAATATAGTCATAAACATCAAATCCTTTCATCGATATTTACATTATACACTCTAATAAAAGCCATAACAAGAGGATGTAGCAAAATTCGATTGTACTAAATGCATAAAAGTTTGAGCTGAATTAGAGGGAAAACTATGTTAAAGCATTAATTAATTTTATAGACGATATTCTAACTTGTAGTTTATATAGTAATTGTGCATTAAAACCGGCTAGAAATATAGGTGTAGAGTATGCATTCCTACAAAGGTAAATAAAATTCTATTCCACGGTATTTCCTTGTTTTTGATGGTATTTCCACGTATAATAGGTTGAGGACTATATTGTGACAAATCCTATTTTAGAAGGGTGCTTTTATATGAAAAACAGAATTCCACGTGTATGCGCAGCAAATGATTTAAGCGGATTCGGACGATGCTCACTCACGACAGCAATACCTATTTTATCAGTGATGGGAGTGCAATGCTGCCCCCTCCCG
>JAAZLM010000085.1 GCA_012799315.1 Clostridiales bacterium
AAGAATCATCTTATCTACATTCGCTAACGAATTTAGCATCAAATGTAGAAGTTAGAAATGGTATTATAGATTTTGCTCCAACGGGGAGTGAAATTGTCCTATCTAATCTACCTTTAGAAATAAAAGAGAGCACTACAAGTACAAGCACATCTGCATCTTCTGTAACTACATCTTTAACTACAACAATCACATCTGCAACTACAACATTCGCTACACATCAAACTTCTATAACTACTGTGACGACTGATGATTCGACCACAATAAATACCCCCTCTTCACCATTGGGCACTGAAATTGAGGGCAATTCGTCCAACATAAACAACGAGAATCAATGCGGCTATGTAAAAGTAAGTCAAAGTTATTCTAGTACAGGCACTATTGATAACACCGATGCCACTTTCGAAGATATGGACAGTTCTACAATCAAAGAGAACAATCCTTCTACTTATGGTAGAGTTGGCACATTGTTTTTGCCGTTAATCTTTGGTATTATCATCTATTTAAACTTTAGCAATGGTCGGACTAAAAAGCACCGTGTATAAATAAGTTGTCATGATATCTATAATTTGTACAACTTGCATATTATAGCTATATTGTGAACATGTCTTTTCTCCACTTTTAACCTTGATATTTCTGCCGATATAGTATAATATATAAGTATGTGTTTATGTTTAAATGCAATTTATTCTTGGTTGAAAGGTGTTGCGTGATGGGATTTGCTATCAAGAGCACTAGGCATTTTCCATATTGTGATAAATGGTCGGCTTTTTGTAGTTTTACAAATTCGCCGTATCCTATCGCACCATAAATGTATATTAAGCTGTGGCATACCTTGTCGCAGTTTATTTTTTTGAATAAAACTATGGAGGTATATGAAATGGCGAAGAAAGTAGCAATTATAATGGGGAGTGATAGTGACTTCCCTACTATTAAGGGCGCATGCACAACATTGAAGAAATTCGGTATAGAATATGAGGCTCATGTATTATCGGCACATCGTACACCGGAGCAAGCAAGTACCTTTGCATCGAATGCAAAAGAAAATAACTTCGGAGTAATTATAGCCGCCGCTGGTAAAGCTGCCCATTTGGCAGGGGTGCTTGCTGCACATACTACTTTGCCCGTAATTGGAATCCCGATAAAATCATCGACTTTAGACGGGTTAGATGCTTTACTTTCTACTGTACAAATGCCGAGCGGTATCCCTGTTGCTACTGTTGCGATCGATGGTGCTGAAAATGCTGCATTACTTGCTGCGCAAATTCTAGCTGTTAACGATAGTGATATTGATGTTAAGCTAGTAAAGTTTAAAGAAAGCATGGTGGAGGCAGTTTTAGAAAAAGATAAAAAAGTCATGGAAGAAGCTAAAAATCTATAATTTAGAAAAGGAAGATTATTATGAAAAAGACAACTTTGCTCTATGAGGGAAAAGCTAAAAAGGTTTTTAAAACTGAGGACGAAAATCTATTAATCGTTGATTATAAAGACGATGCTACCGCATTTGACGGTAAGAAAAAAGGCGCTATAAACGATAAAGGCATTATAAACAACCGTGTCACAAACCACCTAATGCAATACCTTGAGAAGAATGGTATTCCGACGCATTTTGTAAAAGAAATTTCCGATAGAGAAACGATAGTGAAGAAGGTATCCATCATACCGATCGAAGTTATTGTCCGCAATATAGCGGCGGGCTCACTATCAAAAAGGCTTGGATTAGAAGAGGGAACGAAGCTATCTAAGACCGTGCTTGAATATTGCTATAAGGACGATTCATTGGGCGATCCTATGATAAATGAATATCACATTGCTGCTATGGAACTTGCTACTGAAGATGAGCTCAAGGCCATTGCCGAATATTCATTTAAAGTAAATGATCTTCTTACAGAATATCTAATCGATCTTGGTATTGAATTAGTTGATTTTAAGTTAGAGTTCGGCAAAACAAGCGACGGAACAGTTATCCTATCCGATGAAATTTCTCCCGATACATGTCGTTTCTGGGATTCTAAAACTGGGGAAAAGCTTGATAAAGATAGATTTAGGCGTGATTTAGGTGGGGAGGAAGACGCTTATAAAGAAATAATGCGAAGACTACTAGGAGAATAATCGCTATTGTATAAGAAAATTTGGAGGTATTTATAATGGGACAACTCCATGAGGAGTGTGGCGTATTCGGTATATATACAAATGAAGTTTCTGATGTTGCTGCAGATACTTATGTTGCACTCTATGCTCTTCAGCATCGTGGGCAGGAAAGTTGCGGTATAGTCACTAACGACGATGGAATACTGACCTATCATAAAGATTTAGGGCTTGTGTGCGATGTATTCACTAAAGATGTACTCGAAAAGCTCGGTAAGGGTAAGATCGCAATTGGCCATGTTAGATATTCTACGGCTGATAAAGCGAATAGATCCAATTCACAACCATTAGTTGTAAGGCATATAAAAGGGCCAATGGCCATCGCACATAATGGCAAGTTGACCAATGCGCAGGAATTACGTTCAGAATACGAACTGAACGGCGGGATTTTTCACACGACGAATGATACTGAAGTAATTTCATATGCGATTACCGAACAAAGGATAGTGACTAACTCCATTGAGGAGGCAGTCGAAAAAGCAATGTACCGATTAAAAGGCGCCTATTCCTTAGTAATGATGTCGCCAAAGAAGTTGATAGCGGCAAGGGACCCTCTTGGATTTCGTCCGTTATGCTTAGGGGTAATCGATGGCGGTTATGTAGTCGCATCCGAATCCTGTGCGCTTGATGGTATAGGCGCCGAATTCGTCAGGGACGTTATGCCCGGTGAGATTGTGATAATTGACGATAACGGGATTCGCTCAATTGATACTCATTGCGGCAGTAATGGTAAGTTATGCGTATTTGAATTTGTCTATTTCGCACGACCTGATTCTATATTAGAGGGGGCAAGTGTTCACCGTGCTCGAATAAGAGCGGGGCATTATCTTTCACTTGAGCATCCCGTTCAAGCGGATGTAGTAATTGGAGTCCCCGATTCTGGACTTGATGCAGCGCTCGGATTTTCGCAGCAGTCGGGCATCCCCTATGGAGTAGGCTTCATAAAAAATAGGTATGTTGGTAGAACATTTATTCAGCCGACACAAAGGGAGCGTGAGCGCTCAGTCCATATTAAACTTAATGTAATTAAAGCAAATGTAAAAGGTAAGCGTGTTGTGTTAATTGACGATTCGATTGTTCGGGGCACAACTATCGGTAGAATTGTTACACTTCTTCGTGAGGCTGGAGCAACAGAGGTTCACATTAGGATTTCTTGCCCTCCATTCTTAAATCCATGTTACTTCGGTACCGATATTGATAGCAGGGATAAGTTAATTGCCTGCCGTATGTCGCAGGAGGAGATAAAAAATCACATTGGTGCAGATAGCTTAGGGTATCTTAGTGTCGATAGCGTGAACCGTATCGCAGAAAATGCACATTGTGAATTTTGCGATGGATGTTTTACTGGTAATTATCCTGCGGAGATACCGCAGTGTGAGCAGAAAAACAAATTCGAAACAAAGATAAATAGCATGGTTGAATAAAGATTGGAGAGAAAGCACATGAAAAGTTATAGCGATAGTTATAAAAATGCAGGTGTTGACGTAACTGCAGGGTATAAAGCGGTAGAGCTGATGAAATCACATATTGCAAAGACAACATCTAAAGGAGTTCTATCCGGTATTGGTGGCTTTGGTGGTTTATTTGAGCTTGATTTAACTGGAATTAAGAACCCCGTATTAGTATCCGGCACTGACGGTGTTGGTACGAAGCTTAAAATTGCATTCAGTCTAGATAAGCACGATACTATTGGAATTGACTGTGTTGCAATGTGCGCAAACGATATAGTTTGCAGTGGGGCTAAGCCACTATACTTTCTTGACTATATTGCTGTTGGCAAGAATGTACCGGAAAGAGTTGCTGAGATTGTGAGCGGGATAGCACAAGGCTGCATTGAGTCGGATTGTGCATTAATAGGCGGCGAAACTGCTGAGATGCCCGGATTCTATCCAGAAGACGAATACGATGTTGCTGGATTCTGCGTTGGCGTCGTCGATAAGTCGGAAATTATTGATATTACAACGCAAAAAGCAGGAGACGTTATAATAGCAATTGCCTCTAGCGGTGTGCATTCAAATGGCTTTTCCCTAGTGAGGAAGGTTTTTAGCTCGAGTGACACAAATATGTTAAGACATATTTCCGAATTATCAACTTCTTTAGGTGAAGCACTTTTAACACCGACGAAGATTTATGTGAAACCGATATTGAATCTATTATCACAAGTTAAGGTTAAATCAATTTCTCATATTACTGGCGGTGGTTTTTATGAAAATATCCCCCGCTCACTGCCCGAAGGATTGTCGGCAAAGGTTGAGCTATCAAGTATTGAAATTCTGCCTATTTTCGATTTAATTAAATCGGCTGGGAATATCCCTCTTAATGATATGTTCAACACCTTTAATATGGGAGTTGGAATGTGCGTTGTCGTAGATAAAAACGATGCAGACAAGGCATTGGACTCCTTGAGGAAAAGTGGCGAAAATGCATATATCATCGGTGAACTATACGACGGTGAGGACGGGATTGTGCTATGCTAAACATAGTGGTATTAGTGTCTGGCGGAGGAACGAATTTACAAGCTTTAATTAATGCGCAGAAAAATGGTGAGATCACGGGTGGGAGGATTTCATGCGTCATTTCTAGCAATCCGAATGCCTATGCCCTAGAAAGAGCGAAAGACGATAATATTCCTACCGTCGTGGTGAGTAGAAAAGATTATGCGGACAATGATAGTTATAGTGAAGCATTGAATGCTGCATTAAATGAAGTTAATGCCGATATAATCGTGCTTGCGGGCTTTATGAGCATATTATCGAAATCGCTGACTGACAAATACCAGTATCGTATTCTTAATGTCCACCCATCACTCATACCTTCATTCTGTGGTGAAGGATTCTACGGATTGAAAGTCCATGAGGCCGTATTAGCATGCGGTGTGAAGGTAACTGGTGCAACAGTGCATTTTGTTAATGAGGTGGCAGATGCCGGAGCAATTATAATGCAAAAGGCAGTAGATGTTAAGCGCAGCGATAGCCCCGAAACACTGCAAAAACGTGTAATGGAAGAAGCCGAATGGCAGATACTCCCGAGGGCTCTATCGCTATTATGCGAGGGGAAAATTGAAATAGACGATGGTCGGGCATATATCATTGAATAAGGAGAGTTAAATGAAATCAATTGATAAGTTTTTAGATAATAACCCCTATCCCGGTAGAGGGATAATAGTCGGTAAAACGAATGACGGCAAGAAAGCCGTTATAGCCTATTTCATAATGGGTAGGAGCGAAAACAGCAGGAATCGAATCTTCACTAAGACGGATGACGGGATTAGGACACAGGCATATGATGAGTCAAAATTAACCGATCCATCCCTGATTATATATTCTTCAGTAAGAACAATCGGCGATGTACATATAGTAACAAACGGTGATCAAACAGACACTGTCTATGAATATTTGGAACGGGGAGATACATTCGAAAATGCATTAAGGTCACGGGAATTCGAACCTGATAAGCCGAATTACACTCCACGAATTTCAGGGATTGTGACAATTTGCGATGATGATCTTTCCTACACTTTATCCATACTTAAAAGCTCGAACGGGAATCCGAAATCGTGCGAAAGATTATTCTATGAATATTCGGCGCCTCTAAATGGTCAGGGCAAATTCATACATACATATAAATGCGATGGTGATCCCCTACCCTCATTCAAAGGTGAGCCTAAGACAATTGCTATTAACGATGATATTGATAGCTTCACCTCTTTGATATGGAATAGCTTAAATAAAGATAACAAAGTATCTTTGTTTGTGCAGTATATCGCAATTGATGGCAGCGGTGAAGATTGCCGCATTGTCAATAAAAATCAATAGATATTAAATGAAAGGTGCGGAATATAATGAGTAGCGAATTACAGCTTAAATATGGGTGTAATCCTAATCAAAAGCCTGCTAGGATTTTCATGCAAGAAGATGATCTACCCATTGAAATTTTAAATGGAAATCCCGGCTATATAAATTTACTCGATGCTTTTAATGGCTGGCAGTTAGTTAAAGAATTAAAGGAAGCAACTGGGCTCCCGGCAGCAACATCATTCAAACACGTTAGTCCAGCGGGTGCAGCGGTAGGACAACCTTTATCCGATACATTGCAAAAGATATATTTTGTTGATGACTTGGAGTTATCCCCCTTAGCTTGTGCTTATGCTAGGGCACGAGGAGCGGATAGAATGTCTTCATATGGCGATTTTATCGCTCTGTCCGATGAGTGCGATGCGTCCACTGCTACAATGATAGCAAGAGAGGTCTCCGATGGAATAATTGCACCATCATATACTGATGAGGCTCTTTCGATTCTTAAATCAAAGCGAAAGGGCACATATAATATTATTAAGATAGATGAGAATTATATACCATCGCCAATTGAGCAAAAGCAAGTATTCGGCATCACCTTTGAACAGGGGCGCAATGAAATAAAAATTGATGAATCAATGCTTGATAATATAATCACCGATACAAAAAACATGAACAATGATGCTAAACGTGATTTGTTAATAGCACTCATTACACTTAAATATACTCAGTCCAATTCTGTTTGCTATGCTAAAGATGGTCAAGCCATCGGAATTGGCGCTGGGCAGCAATCAAGGATACATTGCACACGATTAGCGGGGAATAAGGCGGATATATGGCATTTGAGGCAGCATCCTAAAGTGCTTAACCTAGACTTCCTACCTAATATTCGTCGTGCGGATCGTGATAATGCTATTGATATTTATATTTCGGATGATTATATGGATGTAATCGGTGAAAATCTATGGCAAAATACCTTCACCACTCGTCCAGAAGCATTGACAAAAGAAGAAAAATCGCAGTGGCTGAAGTCCGTTACCGATGTTTCACTCGGATCGGATGCATTCTTCCCATTCGGCGATAATATAGAACGTGCTTTTAAGTCGGGCGTTAGCTTTATTGCACAGCCCGGCGGATCGATAAGAGATGATAATGTAATAGAAACGTGTAACAAATATGGTATAACTATGGCATTCACAGGCATTAGGTTATTCCACCATTAAAATAGAGAGGAAAGATAAAATGAAAGTTTTAGTCGTTGGATCCGGCGGACGTGAGCACGCAATAGTTATGAAACTCTCGCAGAGTCCTCAAATTGAGAAGCTTTTTTGTGCTCCCGGCAATGGCGGCATATCAAAATATGCCCATTGCTTCGATGTGAAGGTGAGCGATACAGAGGGAATGGTCGCACTTGCTAAAAAGTTGGAGGCGGACATGGTTGTCGTCGCCCCCGAAGAGCCTCTTGCTAATGGTCTTGTAGATAGCTTGAATGCGGTCGGAATTAAAACATTCGGCCCTAATAAAGCTGCAGCAATTATTGAGGGTAGTAAAGTCTTCTCAAAGGATCTAATGAAGAAATATCATATACCCACTGCTAAGTATGAAGTATTCGATAATGTCGATGATGCAATTGCATATCTTCAATCGGAGAATACCTATCCTATTGTTATTAAGGCGGATGGATTAGCACTAGGTAAAGGCGTTATTATAGCGCAGGACTTTAAAGAAGCTAAAAAGGCAGTAACATCGATGATTGAAGAGGGTGCTTTCGGCGAAAGCGGGCGCAACGTTGTAATAGAGGAGTTTATGACAGGCCCAGAAGTGACAGTCCTCGCCTTTACCGATGGTAAAACCATTGTGCCGATGATGTCCTCAATGGATCATAAACGTGCTTATGACAATGATGCAGGCCCGAATACTGGCGGTATGGGCGCCATTGCGCCTAATCCTTACTATAATGAAGGTCTTGAAAAAGAGTGCATGAAAAAGATATTCCTACCAACAATTCGTGCTATGGAAGCTGAGGGACGCACATTCAAGGGCTGTTTATACTTCGGCTTAATGCTCACTCCTAGCGGGCCTAGGGTGATAGAATACAACTGCCGATTCGGTGATCCTGAGGCGCAGGTCGTACTATCGATGTTGGAAAGCGATTTGCTAACTATATTCGATGCAGTGTTCAATGAAAAGCTTGATTCCATCAAAATTAAGTGGAGAGTTGGAGCATCGGCATGCATAATTATGGCCTCGGGCGGTTATCCCAAGGCCTATGAAACAGGTAAAGAAATTATCGGGCTAGATGCTAAAGGACAGGTGTCGAATAGCTTTGTATTCCATGCGGGAACAACATTCTCAGGTGGAAAATTCACCACGGCTGGCGGTAGAGTCCTCGGCGTTACAGCTTGGGGCGGGAGTCTAGATGCTGCACTCAAAACTGCGTATTCATCAGTAAAAAACATTAAATTTGAAGATATGCATTATCGCTCCGACATAGGGCGGAAGTAATTGCAGTAGAATGAAATTGAACATTCCTCGCATTTTGGCTTTCTAGCGGAGCAAACTTCCCTGCCGTGCCAAACAAGTCTATGGCAAAACATTGTGCTTTCTTCTATGGGCAGTAGTTTTCTTAGCTGCTGCTCAACTTTTTGCGGTACTTTTGTATCAACTAATCCAAGTCGTCCTGACACTCGAATTACATGAGTATCAGTAACTACGGCAGGTTTATTATATAAGTCACCAAGGATTAAATTAGCGGTCTTGCGGCCTACACCGGGGAGTCTTAGCAGTTCTTCCATTGTATCTGGAATAACGCCATTATGTTGCGTTATTAAAATAGCACTCATTTCCTTTATATCTTTTGCCTTTGTTCGGAACAATCCGCACGGTCGCACAATTTGCTCTAATTCTTCAATATTGGCACCAGCGAATTCTTCAAGGCTTTTATAGCGTTTGAATAATGTCTTTGTAATTATATTCACCCTAGCATCCGTACATTGCGCTGAAAGACGTGTGGCAATTAGCAATTCATGCGGTTCACTATAATCAAGGGCGCATTTAGCATCGGGATATGTAGTTCTCAATACGTCAATTATCTTTAATATTTGTTCTTTCTTAGTCATTTTGCACCTCCATTTATATTGTACCATGTTTTAATTCGATAGTAAATGAAAGAGCCGAGTCTAAAGCAAATTCGGCATATCCCTTGCATTTTTTTACGGGATATGTTAAACTTTTTATGGTCATTTTATAGAGTTTAGCGTGAATTTCTAGTTTGATATTCAGATCTATCTTAATGTAAATTCAGCTTCTATGTTTATAAAAATCTAATTGTAGTAGAAAGGAATATATAATGATTAAAGTTGCAATCGTTGGTTATGGCAATATTGGGAAAGCTGCACACGAGGCAATTTCCGCAAGTAAGGACTTCTCCCTTGAATATATTGTCGATACAACAAAAATTGATGTAGATGTACCCGTTTTAAACGATGTATCCGAACTAAATAATGTCGATGTGGCAATACTCTCACTACCTAGCCGTGTCGTTCCAGAAGTGGCATCTTTGCTACTGTCAAAGGGAATCAACACTGTAGACAGTTATGATATGCATTCAAGTATTGCCGATGTGCGTTCAAAATTAGATCAGGTAGCAAAGCAAAATAATAGTGCCTCTATTACCGCTGCGGGGTGGGATCCGGGTAGTGATTCAGTCATTAGAACATTACTAATGGCCATGATGCCAAGGGGCATAACATATACAAATTTCGGGCCTGGCATGAGTATGGGGCATACCGTTGCCGTGAAGGCGATCCCCGGCGTGAAAGATGCTCTATCTATCACAGTCCCGACTGGATCCGGCGTGCATAGACGTATGGTCTATGTGGAACTGATGGATAATGCCGACTTCAATGTAGTAGAAAGTGCAATCCGTCAAGATGATTACTTCATCAATGATGAAACGCATGTAACAAAAGTAGAGAGTATCGACGATTTGAGAGACGTGGGACATGGTGTTAACCTAATTAGAAAAGGTATGTCAGGCACAACTCCCAATCAAAAAGTCGAATTCAATATGAGTATCAATAACCCCGCACTTACCGGTCAAATTTTAGTTTCTTCTGCTCGTGCAGTGATGAAACAACGTGCTGGATGTTACACAATGATACAAATTCCGCCGATCGACTATTTAGATGACGATGTTGATGAGATAATTCGCTCCTTAGTATAATAATGTTGTAACGTATTTTATTATTAATGCTGAACACCTCGTGAAGGCGCTCCAAAAGGCATTTACGAGGTGTTTGATTTGACTAGATCAACCACAAAATATAGAGAAAATCAATATAATATGTAGAAATTAGGAGGACTTTTTAATGAAACTAGGTATGGTAGGGTTACCTAATGTTGGTAAGAGCACATTGTTTAATGCGCTCACAAATGCTGGTGCCGAATCGGCCAACTACCCATTTTGCACGATTGAGCCGAATGTTGGCATAGTATCGGTGCCTGATTCTAGGCTGGATGCTTTATATAAATTATTTAATTCTAGCAAGCTAACGCCCGCTACATTGGAGTTCGTGGATATAGCGGGACTTGTTAAAGGGGCATCAAAGGGCGAAGGTCTAGGGAATAAATTCCTATCGAATATTCGTGAAGTTGATGCTATTGTTCATGTTGTACGTTGCTTTGAAAGTGATGATATCATACATGTCGATGGTGAAATTGGTGCTGCAAGAGACATTGAAACTATCAATCTTGAATTGATTTTTTCCGATATTGAAATGATAGAAAGACGTATTGAACGCACAAGGAAGCTTGCAAAATCTGATAAGAAATTCCAACTAGAAATAGACTTCTTGGAAGAACTTAAAGCGCATTTAGAGGCAGGCAATTCAGCAAGGAGTTTTGGCTTTACTGATGATCAATCCGAGATAATTAAGTCCTCCCCTCTCCTATCTAATAAGCCAGTCATCTATGCTGCGAATCTGAGCGAGAACGACTTTATCAACAACATTGATACGAATGAAAACTACAATGCAGTCCTTGAAATAGCTAAGAATGAGAATTCTGCTGTGCTGCCAATATGCGCCCAAATTGAAGCAGAAATCTCCGATATGGGCGACGAAGATAAGGCTATGTTCCTTGCTGACCTTGGTCTGAGCGAATCGGGTCTTGATCGAATAATTAAGGAGGGATACTCCCTCCTCGGGCTTATCTCATTCCTAACATCGGGACCGACAGAAGTCCGTGCTTGGACTATAACAAAGGGAACTAAGGCACCTGCTGCCGCTGGGAAGATCCACACGGATTTTGAACGTGGATTCATACGTGCGGAAGTTGTTTCCTTCAACGATATAATCGAGTGTCAAGGCATGGCCGGTGCTCGGGAAAAGGGTCTTGTCCGACTTGAGGGAAAAGACTATATTGTTGCCGATGGTGATGTAATTATCTTTAGGTTCAATGTGTAGATAAAAAGCTTGCGTTATTAAAACGCAAGCTTTTTTTATTATGTAATTTGATATTCGTAGGTTTATTTTGACTGCTTAACAACATTCCTAGTTCTTTTAACATCATTCATGTTGTTGACCAGGAGTTGCTCCATCTCGGAAAGAATCTTATCTACATATTCGTTAGTTGCGTTGCGAAGCTCCCTCGATTTAGATTGTGCATCGGCGATTATCTCGCTTGCTTTTGCAGTAGCTTGTTTCAATACTTCCTGCTCATCAAGAAGTTGTTTTGCCTTTTCCTCAGACTTCTTAACAATAGCCTCCGATTCTCTTTTAGCATCACTTAAAATAATCTTTCTATCGGCAACTATTAACTTAGCTTGCTTAATCTCGCCCGGCAAATTTAAGCGAACATCAGCAATTAAATTCCTCATGCCCTCAATGTTGACTAAGCACTTCCCACCGGATAGTGGTACACCTAGGGCTTTATCAAGCATATCGTCCATAGTGTCGAGAATGTCATCGATGTTCATCATGTCTTTATTCATTCTTACTGCACCCCTTTATTAAGCCTATTCTTTATCGTTTCAAGTATTTCATCCGGTACAAATCCGGTAATATCGCCGCCTAAACTTGCTATTTGTTTTACAACACTAGAGCTTAAATACATATTTTCAGATGTTGTTGTGAAAAATATAGTTTCGGCATTGCTATATAGCTTTTTATTAGCAAGCGCCATTTGAAATTCGTATTCAAAGTCGGACACCGCCCGTAAACCCTTTACAATCGCACTTGCCCCTTGCTTCCTAGTATAATCGGCAAGAAGACCATCGTATGCGTCTATAACGACATTTTCAATGCCTTCTGTCACGGCTTTCAACATATTTACCCGCTCACTAACGGTGAAGCTTGCCTCTTTATTCGGATTGATTGACACTAGCACTATAACCTTATCAAATATCTTTGATGCTCTAGAGATGATGTCAATATGGCCGAATGTTACAGGGTCAAAGCTACCTGGGCAGACTGCTATACTCATTAACTTTCATCCCCTTTTACATATATCGTTATAATAGTTTTTCCATGTTTGTATTGCTTTTTCATTGTCAATTCACCGACTGATTGCGCTAATTCTAATTTATGTTCATGTTCACAAATTACTTTTCCATTAGGCATAACTTTATCGGAAAGATTATTCAATGTTTTAGCTACAATCCCTTTTTCATAAGGTGGATCAACAAATATAAAATCGAATTTATCGGTTGTCGCCTTTAGGAATGAATTTGAGTTTGCTGGAATTATCCTAGCTTTATCATTAAAGCCGACAACCTTTATATTCTCACGAATGCAATCAATGGACTTCGCACTTGAATCTACAAAAGTGCAATGCCGTGCTCCACGGCTCAATGCCTCTATCCCAAGTTGTCCAGATCCAGCGAATAAATCCAGTACGTTCGCTCCTTCAATCTCGAATTGTATCGTGCTGAACATTGCTTCCTTAACTCGTTCTATCGTGGGGCGCACATCTTCTCCTTCGAGCGCTCTAATTTTTCGCCCTTTTGCAATACCTGTAATTACACGCATATTGATGCCTGCCTTCCCTCGTTATTAAACCCGATTAATTATCATCAAGTTAATATTCTATCATCTAATTATAGTACAAAACAATGATTTTGTCTAGTCAAGGTAAATTGCAATTTACTAGAAGTTCTCAGCTATGAAGTCATGCAGCTCCTTTGCCACTTCTTTGCCGACTTTTGCCGCTTTTCTCAACTCCTCAACAGTCGCCTTTTTCAATGCTGCTTTTGTCTTAAATTCCTTAATTAGCATATGTGCCTTTTTATCGCCTATCCCTCTAACCTTAGTTAATTCTAGTTCATATGTTCGCTTATTATGTCGCTTACGTTGGAAAGATATTGCGAATCTATGCGCCTCATCCTGTATTCGTGTAACTAATGAGAAGGCACTCCTGAAGCTTGTGATAGATATTTCCTCTCCACTATGGGCGATCGCCCTAGTGCGGTGCCTGTCGTCCTTCACCATTCCGAATACTGGTACATCAATGCCCATCTTTCTCAGCATCGGCTCAACTGCCGATACATGGCCTTTACCCCCATCGACTAGGATTAGATCTGGCAATCTTGAAAAACTCTCATCACTATCTAAATATCGTTTAAATCGCCTACTTAGCATTTCACGCATGCTCGCATAATCGTCCTGCCCGACTACATCCTTAATCGTAAAACGCTTATAATCGCTCTTTAGTGGGCGGCCATTCTTAAATACAACCATGCCACCAACTACCGCAGTTTCACCAAGATTCGATACATCGTACGCCTCTATATATTCAGGTGTTGTGGGTAATCCTAGCAGTGTTGATAGTTCTTCAAGTGCTGTAATCTCCTTGCCCGTTCTACCAACCTTAAGCGATAGATATTCGCTCGCATTAGCCTTTGCTAGCATTATTTGCTTGAGCCCTTCTCCCCGTTGTGGTATATGGATGTTGACTGCGTGTCCAGATTTTTCCCTTAAAAACTGCTCTATTAATTCCATATCGTCAACATCGTCATCGACCAGAATCCGCCTCGGTATATCGTCTTTACCACTATAATAATTTGTGATGAAGTCCGCCCTTAGTTGACTTTGCTTATACGCATCACCGAGGAAGAAATCATCCTTATCCACTAGCTTGCCATTCCTATACATTATAACGGCAATACTAGCCATATTAGCATTGGTAGATAGTGCGATTAAGTCAAAGCTCTTTGAGTTATCGCCAATCACTTGCTGCGTATCGGCAATCCTCTGAATTGCCGATATTTGATCACGGATTTTTGCCGCTCTTTCAAAATCAAGGTTTTCAGATGCGTCGCCCATTTCAGCAGTTAGCCTTTTTACCGATTCCTCACTACCGCCCTGCATATACTTTAATGCATCGTCAATAACTTTCTTATATTCTTCCGATGTAGTGTTACCGATACATATCCCGCTACACCTCTTAATATGGAAGTTCAGGCATGGTCGCCCTTTTCCAAATTCTTGCGGAAATCTCCTTGTGCAGGTCGGTAATTTGAATATACTATTTGCTTCATCAACCGCCTGTTTGACGGCATATGAACTCGCATATGGGCCTAGATATGTTGCATTTTTATCACTTTTGTTCTTCTCTGCTGTTATTCTAGGATATTCCTCATTGCTAATTTTAATATAGCTATAACCCTTGTCGTCTTTTAGCAAAATATTATACTTCGGCCTATATTGTTTTATCATACTACATTCAAGAAGTAAAGCCTCAAATTCACTGCCGGTGACGATGAAATCGAAATCATGAACATTCGACACCATCTTTCGCACCTTATTGTCGTGGTTAGCACTCTCCCTAAAATAGCTGATAACACGGTTCTTCAATACTTTAGCCTTGCCTATATATATAATTTTTCCAGCCCTATCTTTCATTAGATAAACTCCTGGGGAAGTTGTGAGCTTATTGGCTTTTCCCCGTAAATATGATATTCTTTTATTCATTCTATCACCTACTTTCATTATAACATATCGAAACATCGAATAAAAGTCATCTTAATTATAACTTAAAGGTGACTGAATTCAGTCACCTTTACATAGCTTTATATTGAAGTAAGTCGAATTTAATGTATCCAGCTTGATTCGCTTTCATGCCTTCTTGGCCTGCTCATAAGAGATTTCAAGCTGTCTGCAACCTCCCTATCGCCGAAAAGGACAGCATATAACTGATTTACGATCGGCATATCAACATTAATCTTCTTAGCTAGTTCGTACGCAACCTTTGTGCAGGTATAACCCTCGACAGTGCCGATTTTTTCGATTGCCTTTTTTGTTTTGGTGCCTTGTCCGATCAAAATGCCGGCACGGCGATTCCTACTATGCATACTTGTGCAAGTTACGATTAGATCGCCGATCCCAGTTAATCCGGCGAATGTTTCAGCCTTACCGCCAAGGGCCAGCCCCAGTCTTGAAATTTCCGCAATTCCTCTAGTCATAATAGCCGCTTTAGTATTGTCGCCCAGCTGCATACCATCGGTAATTCCTACTGCTAATGCGATTATATTTTTAAGTGCCGCACCGATCTCGCAGCCGACAATATCGTTATTTATATATATCCTAAACATATCGTTCATTAGGACATCTTGAATATACTCGGCTTTTTTAGGATCCTTGCTACCGACAACAACTGTTGTAGGCATCCCCCTTGCGACTTCCTCCGCATGGCACGGCCCAGATAGAACAACTATGTTATTGTTCGGGTTCTCCTCCTCTAACACCTCGGACAATCTCTTGAATGTATCGTCCTCAAGCCCTTTACCGACATTGACAATTATAGTGTTCTTTGCGAGGTGGGGCGCTGCTTGTTTTGCCACCGTCCTCACCCATTGAGAGGGTATCGCATAAAGAACAATCTCAGCATCAGCAATGCATGAAATATCCGTTGTTAGTCCGATTGATGGCGACACCGCTATATTCGGTAGGAGTTTCCTATTCTCCCCATCCCTCCTAATAGCGTCAATTTCATGAGAAAAAGCCGACCACATAGTAATATCGTGACCATTCTTATCAAGCATTACGGCTAGAGATGTACCAAATCCACCCGAACCTAAAACAACAATTCTTGCCATTGTGAACCATCCTTTCCTTCCAACGACATGATAAACTACTATACCTATATCAAATTTAACTGCTTTATTTACCTAATTTATTCTCTGTACCGTTAATTATCCTCTTTATATTATTCCTGTGCATAAAAACAACGACAGCGCCAATACAGCCAGCAAGCACGGCCTCTATAATAGCATTCTGCCTGCCTTTAATTGCGTGTAGAATGTAAGTTACTATTGGGTAAGAAAATGCAGCTGCTATCGATCCGACCGATACCATTTTTGTCACGATGACTAATATAGCAAACAAGGCAATCAATATAATTCCTACAATTGGATCGATTACAAGCAAAATTGACACCGACACAAGGATACCTTTTCCACCTTTAAACCTATAATAGATCGGGAATACATGACCGATCATGGCAAAGAATCCTGAAATATATCCGCCAATCATAGCTAGATCCTCTGCTCCACCAACATCCCCGATTAAAGAGAAAAATAACTTCCCTATCAGGACTGCAATAACTCCCTTTAAAACATCTCCTATAAGGGTGAAGAATGCGGGCAATTTGCCCATTGTTCGCAGAACATTAGTTAGCCCCGCATTACCGCTGCCCATATCACGAATGTCCTTTTTTGCGACAATTCTCGTAACTATAATGGCGGTGTTTATACTGCCTATTAAATAGGAAGTTATAATAGTTAGGATAAATGCTAATACAACTTGCATATCTAAACATTCCTTTCGGAGTATCTTTATTAATTAATATTCGGGATTATTCCCCTTGACCACGTTCCCTAGCAATAATTCTAATCGGGGTTCCTTCCAGTCCGAATGTTAATCTAAGTTGATTTTCAATATATCGCCGATAAGAGAAGTGGAATAAATCAATTTTGTTCACGAATATTACGAATGTTGGCGGGCGGGTCGATGGTTGTGTAATGTAGTAGATCTTGAGCCTTTTGCCCTTTTCTGATGGGGGTTGTACCCGTGCCGTCGCATCATGGAGTAAGTCGTTGAGCTTTCCCGTTGAAATGCGCATCATGTTTTGCTCATTGACATACTTAATCAATTCATATAGCTTGCCAATTCGCAGTCCCGTAATTGCCGATATGAACACATAGGGCACATATGACATAAAGGCGAAATCGCCTTCTAATGACTTCCTATATTCGCCCATAGTTCTATCCGTCTTATCGACGGCGTCCCATTTATTTACGGCTATTATACATCCCTTCCCCTGATCATGCGCATATCCGGCAACTTTAGAATCCTGTTCGGTGAATCCCTCTAATGCATCGATCATTATGACGCATACGTCGGCTCTATCGACTGCCATATATGCCCTTAAAACGCTATATCTTTCTATGTTTTCATTCACACGTGATTTTCTTCGAATACCAGCAGTATCGATAAAGACGTATTTATCGCTGCCATGCTCGACGACTGTGTCCGTTGCATCCCTTGTAGTGCCGGGTATATTCGATACAATCGCTCGCTCTTCTCCTGCTAGTTTGTTGACTAAGGACGACTTGCCAACATTAGGCTTTCCGATTAGTGCAACTTTAATATAATCATCGCTATAATCTTCATCAAATTCCTCTGGTAAGTGTTCAAACACCTTATCCAGAAGATCCCCCGTTCCATGCCCGTGAACAGCCGATACGGGCACGGGATCGCCAATCCCAAGGTTGTAGAATTCATATAATTCGACCGGTGGTTCGCCGACGGTGTCGCATTTATTTACACATAATACGATGGGCTTTGAACTTTTCATAAGCATTGATGCAACATCAGTATCATTTGCAGTTACGCCGGAGGTTAGGTCGGTCACAAGTATGATGACGTCCGCCCTTTCGATAGCTAGCTCGGCTTGCCTCCTCATTTGGACAAGGAGAATATCATTGGTTTTCGGTTCGATTCCGCCCGTGTCTACAAGCATGAATTGTTTATTCTCCCATTCACAAGGCGCATAAACTCTATCCCGTGTTACGCCGGGTGTATCGTCAACAATGGACAATCGTTTCCCAATTAGTTTATTGAATAATGTGGACTTCCCTACATTAGGCCGCCCTACAATAGCTACAATAGGTCTTGACACTCTGGCTCATCTCCTTAACATTTAACTGCTGCATATAATTCTTATATCTATTATACCTTATTTAGATAGCATTTTCCATTATAAATACAAAAGAATATAAACCATCTATAAACATTACCTTGTAATTTACACAAAAAATTAAAGGAGGTCTTTCCCCCTCCTTTACACTTTGAGATTTTCTCGTAAATGAGAATCAAGAGGAAGAATATATGCATCATTCCTGAAAACATATCTAATCCTCTTTTCTCTTAATTCTTCATTACGCCTCGACTTTTAGAACCTCTTTACCTTTGTAATAACCGCAAGCTCTGCAAACCTTATGTGGTGCTTTTAGCTCATTGCATTGTGTGCAACGTGAAAAAGCTGGAGCTTGTAACTTCGAAGTAGAAGCACGTCTTTTATCCCGTCTTGTACTGGAAGTTCTTCTCTGTGGTACTGCCATTTTGGCACCTCCTTAATAAAAACTCAATTATAATTAGTCATGTTCACATTTGCAATCACTTTCATTAAGATTATGCCCGCAAATAAAACATAGACCCTTGCAATCTTCACTACATATCATTTTTGTTGGTAATCCCAGCAAAACAATATCTGTCGCTATTTCACCAATATCAATCTCATCATCGACAACATGCAAATATTCATCGTTTGTTTCCTCATCAAAGCCCGCAGCATTTGCATCCTTGACCAAGGTAGCATCATAGGTGAATGAATGGTTTTGCACATATTCGCCTAGACATCTATCGCAGATTAAATTGACTTCTGCATCAATCTTTAGCTTTAAAGTGACAATTCTTATACGGCTATTGATGATAGCATTAATTTTAACAGGTGACTTGAATGGGAAATTCCCATCTATATCAATATAGGATAGATCAAGCGAAAAATCATATTCTTTTTGCTCGTCCACTCCCTGAAAATATTGATTGACATCTAACTTCATTTAAATTCACTACACCTCTCATAATGTCACAAAGTGTATTATACAATGTTTCTCCCATTTTGTCAATACAAATATTGTTTTTTATATGGAATTTTAATCATAGCAAAAACATCGAACCAGTGACGGCTCCGATGTTTTCACCATGAATATATTACAGTATGTTTTAGAGGTATTTCTTTACACTTTCTGGGAGGTCGCTCTCGTCCGCTGAAACAGTGAATACCATTTCAACATCTTTTTCAAGTAGTTTTTCAAGTTTAGATAAAAGCAATCCTAGCCCATCTAAATCGTTCTTGCCGACTTTGAGAATTGAATCAACATATACACCCATGATATCATAATTGCCTGCTAACATTCCAGCTACAAAGCCATAGAAAGATTCATAGTTGTCAATGCCATAATGGTCAACATCGGCAATTCTCACACTACGGTCGATGTCAAAGTTGAGCTTTGTTGTCTTATCAATGCAAACCAAATATCCTTTTGTTGTTTTTGCCGCCTCATTAATTGTGTTAATGAGAATTTTTGTTTTGCCTGTGCCTTTGTTACCAACAATTAACTTAATCATACTCATCATTCCTCCATT
>JAAZLM010000086.1 GCA_012799315.1 Clostridiales bacterium
TAATAAATTGGGAAGTTATTTATATAAAGAAAGGCTTGAAGAATAATGGGTAGACTTTTTGGAACTGATGGCGCAAGAGGGGTAGCTATTACAGAGCTAACCTGCGAACTTGCAATGGATATTGGTAAAGCGGCTGCCGTCGTACTAACACGGCATACAGACCATCGCCCGAAAATCATAGTGGGCAAGGATACTAGAATATCGTCCGACGTGTTAGAGAGCGCATTATGCGCTGGGATATGTGCGGTCGGCGCCGATGTAGAAATTCTGGGAGTTGTGCCGACACCTGCTGTTGCGTATTTAGTTAAGAAGTATAATGCCGATGCCGGCGTGATGATTTCAGCATCGCATAATAGCGTTGAATACAATGGGATAAAGCTATTTTCGAAAGATGGGCTGAAGCTATCCGATGATATAGAATGTGAGATTGAGGAGCTTATTCTTGATAAGCCGGAGGATATACCGCTCAAATCCGGTACGCAGATCGGCAGGATTTCATATAGCAAGAGGGCGCCACGTGACTATATCAATTACTTAATGCGCACAATAGACGATAATCTATCGGGGATAAGGATCGCAGTCGACTGTGCTAACGGTAGTGCAAGTTCTACAGCGGAAGATCTTTTCATCGGTCTTGGTGCTAATTGCAAATTCATCAATAATAATCCCGATGGTACGAATATCAACAAAGATTGCGGTTCGACGCATTTAGACGAATTGGCGAAATTCGTTAAGGATAATAAATTCCATATCGGAGTTGCATTCGATGGTGATGCCGATAGGTGCCTAGCCATTGATGAAAATGGCGAAATTGTCGACGGTGATAAGATGCTTGCCATCTTTGCTAAAATGCTAAAGGATAGGGGCGAGCTAGAGAGCAATACCCTTGTTGCGACGGTGATGTCGAATATGGGATTGTTTGAATTCGCAAAGGGGAATAAAATTGATATTAAAGTGACAAATGTCGGCGATAGATATGTTCTTGAACAAATGCTTGAGGGTGGATATAATATTGGTGGAGAGCAATCGGGGCATATAATATTCCTCGACCATGCGACAACGGGTGACGGTCAATTGTGCGCCATCCAGCTAATCGCAGCGATGAAAGCCGCCGATAAGAAATTATCCGAATTAGCTTCAATTTGTGAAACATTCCCCCAGATAATGATTAATATAAAAATTAGCGAATATGCTAAGGGTAAATGGCAGGATAATGAAGAAATAAAACGGGCAATAGCCGATTCCTCCGACCAGCTTGGCAATGAGGCGAGGGTGCTTGTGCGTGAATCGGGCACCGAGCCGCTCATTCGTGTCATGATCGAGGGAAGGAATTTCGACACTATAAATACGCACGCACTGAAAATTGCAAAGGTGATTAAAGAGCATTGCCCTAAATAATTATCAGGCGCACTAATCCAGTATGGAATACGATGATAATTCGCCTTTCCCATAATATGTAGTACATATTAATATATCATAATAGGAAGGCGGATTATCAATTAAGCTTAGTAAAGATATAGAAATTTTGATGTGGAAGGCAGACATATGAACGGAATAATTAGCACAAGAAAGATAAATTTTGCATATACTCATATATCCGACGAGGGCACGGGAAAAGAGAAAGTACCCGTATTGACCGATGTATCACTAGATATTTCGGAGGGGGAATTCGTGGCGGTTCTAGGGCATAATGGATCGGGCAAATCGACACTTGCAAAGCATTTCAATGCTATTTTACTGCCCGGCGGTGGTAAGGTATATGTCGATGGAATTGATACGGCGATTGAGGACAGGCTCTTTGACATACGGCAAAGGGTCGGCATGGTTTTTCAAAATCCCGATAACCAGCTTGTAGCGACAATAGTCGAAGAAGATGTTGCCTTTGCACTTGAGAATCTTGGCGTTGAGCCGACGCAGATTAGAGAAAGAGTGGACGAAGCGCTCAGGGCGGTTAATATGTATGAATATCGTGAGCATTCGCCGCACCAATTATCGGGCGGGCAAAAGCAGCGAATCGCTGTTGCGGGAGTAATTGCAATGCGTCCGAAATGCATTGTGCTTGATGAACCAACTGCAATGCTTGACCCACGAGGACGCAAGGAAGTAATAAATACTGTGCGTGAGCTTAATGAGAAATACGGCATAACAATCGTATTGATCACGCATTATATGGATGAGGCGGCACGGGCGGATAGGGTAGTTGTAATGGATAAAGGGCGGATAATCCTTGATGATGTCCCAAAGAAGGTATTTTCACAGGTTGAATTACTAAAATCAGTCGGGCTAGATGTTCCGCAAGTTAGCGAATTAATATTTGAACTGTCAAAAGAGGGCATAGAATTGCCGACGGATATAATCACAGAGCAGGAATGTGTAGATGCATTATTAGAATTATTGCAGTCTAAATAGAAGTAAAAAAGAGCGGGGGCGCAGGGATTGGCTATAATAAAAACAGAGAATCTAACCCACTTATACAGTGTTGGCACGCCATTTGAAAAGGCAGCGATTAAAGATGTTAATATCGAGATCGAAAAGGGCGAGTTCGTCGGTGTAATTGGGCATACCGGATCGGGGAAGTCGACGCTTATTCAGCACCTTAACGGTCTGCTAAAGCCGACTTCCGGCAAGA
>JAAZLM010000087.1 GCA_012799315.1 Clostridiales bacterium
CCCGATTATCAGCCAAACTATCGTTGCGATAACGGCAATTGATATTACAATTGGAACAAACACTCCGCTAATTCTATCAGCAAGCTTTGAAATAGGTGCCTTTGATGAGCTTGCCTCTTCGACTAGTTTTATAATCTGGGATAATGTCGTGTCATTGCCGACCTTTTCCGCACGGAATTTAAAGAATCCAGTTTTATTCACGGTGGCGGTAATTACCCTATCGCCAATATTTTTCTCGACCGGTATACTCTCACCAGTGAGCGCCGATTGATCAACTGACGATTGCCCATCTACAATTATTCCATCAACAGGAATGTTCTGACCCGGCCTTACTACAACAATGTCGCCAATTACAACATCTTCTACCGATATCTCGACTTCCTGCCCGTCCCGCTCAACTATTGCTGTTTTCGGTGAAAGATCCATCAACTTTGTAATCGCTTCAGATGTTTTTCCCTTAGATCTTGTTTCAAGGAATTTACCTAAAGTGATCAATGCTAGAATCATGGCAGCGGATTCAAAATACAAGTCCGACGAATATGAATTGACAATCCCAATATCGCCGATTCCAAGCCCATATCCTATTCTGAAAATTGCGAATATACCGTATGCCAATGCCGCACCCGACCCAATTGCAATTAGTGAATCCATGTTCGGTGCACCACGAAATAGCGATTTAAAGCCGCCAATATAGTAATTCCTATTAACAATAATTATAGGAATTGACAATAGGAATTGCATGAACGCAAAAGACACCGCATTCTGCGTTCCAACTAAAAAGCTAGGAATAGGTAGATTCAACATATGTCCCATAGATATATACATCAGCGGAATTAGGAATATGAACGACACGATTAGTCGCATTTTCATATTGCTAATTTCTTTATCTATCGTGCTTTGTTTACTTCCTTCCTCAACGGATTGACTCTTTACTTCTGCACTTAGCCGTGCATCATATCCCGAATCAACGACAACTTTAATAATGTCATCCGCACTTATTATACCATCATCATATTCGACAACCATGTTGTTGGATAGCAAGTTCACATTTACTGACGATACACCATCGATCTTGCTAACATTCTTTTCAACATGTGCTGAGCATGACGAGCAACTCATACCAATTACATCGAATTTCTGCTTCATATAATCCCTCCTCTATACCCCCCGTGGGGTGTAGCTTTATTCTATACCTATTCACTCTATTTGTCAAGTGTCTTTTAAATATTTTATCCTTTATCAGCTTTACTATGCAAAAAACTCCTAAAGAACAATTACGTTCTTTAGGAGTTCAATCAATGCAACATTCTATGATAATACCGCACTGAGGAAGTTTTGCAAACGCTCACATTTAGGATTATTGAAAATCTCCTCAGGAGGGCCCTCTTCGATTATCATTCCGTTATCCATGAATACCACTCTATCGGCAACTTCACGAGCGAATCCCATTTCATGCGTTACGATTAGCATTGTCGTTTTTTGCTCTGCTAATCTGCGGATTACAGCTAGAACTTCACCGGTAATTTCAGGATCAAGTGCGCTTGTCGGCTCATCAAATAGCATTATCTGTGGCTCCATCGCTAATCCTCTAGCTATAGCTATTCGCTGCTTTTGTCCGCCGGAAATTTGCCCCGGATAGACCTTTTCTTTATCGGATAATCCTACAA
>JAAZLM010000088.1 GCA_012799315.1 Clostridiales bacterium
CTGCCATGATGTTGTTTCGCTTGATGGCAAGGTGCACGACCCGAATAGAATTGACTTTACCGCACGCTATCTTAGAGAATTAAAACGTGCTAGTGCTGATGGCATAGATGTTCGTGGATATTTCTACTGGTCAAATCTTGACAATTTTGAGTGGGAATGCGGTTACGAACGCAGATTCGGCATGGTTTATGTTGACTTTAGAACGCAAGAGCGTATAATAAAAGATAGTGGATACTGGTATAAAGAAGTAATTGAGCAAAATGGCGAAAACCTTTAAGGGGGAGTATCATGTCTTATATTAACGAACTTGGGAAAAGGGCAAAAGCTGCCGAGATGGCAATTGCAGATGCCTCAACCGAAAAGAAGAACAAGGCGCTTGAAGAAATCGCAACCGCATTAGAGGAGAATGTTGCTTTAATCATCAAGGAAAATGCCGTTGACCTTGCAAATGCTAAAGAAAATAATATGCCTGCTGCTATGCAGGATAGGCTTGCCCTTGATGAAGGACGTATAAAGGGAATTGCGGATGCAGTGCGTGAACTTATCTCTTTAGATGATCCTATTGGCAGTATCGATAGCGGAATTGTACGCCCGAACGGGCTAAGAATTAACAAGATGCGTGTTCCATTAGGTGTGATAGGCATTATCTATGAATCAAGACCTAATGTTACCGTTGACGCTGCGACACTATGCCTAAAATCCGGGAACGTATCCATTCTAAGAGGTGGCAAGGAGGCATTTAACTCAAATAAATGCCTAATGAATATAATGCGTGAAGCAGTCGTAAAGGCTGGATTCCCGGCCGATACAATATCACTAGTTGAGGATACATCTAGGGATGTTGCTACCGATTTAATGCGTGCAAGTGACTATCTTGATGTGTTGATTCCTAGAGGTGGCACTGGACTTATCAAGGCGGTATTGAAGAATGCCACTGTACCAGTCATTGAAACAGGTGCAGGTAATTGCCATATATATATTGATGAAAGTGCAGACCATCGGATGGCGGTAGACATTATAGATAATGCAAAGACTTCACGTCCATCGGTGTGCAATGCAGCGGAAACGCTCCTTGTCCATAAGGGTATCGCTAAAGCGGTTCTCCCCGATATAAAGGCAAGACTTGATAAACATAATGTTGAGATTCGTGGATGTGCAAAAACTAGGGAAATCCTTGGCGATAATATAATCTGCGCCACTGACGATGATTATGCTGAAGAATTCCATGATTATATCTTAGCTATAAAAGTTGTCGACGATATTGAAGAGGCTATTAGCCATATTAGAAAGTATGGAACTAAACATAGTGAAGCGATCGTAACAAATGACTACAACAACTCAGTGAAATTCCAAATGCAAGTCGATGCAGCTGCAGTATATGTTAATGCATCCATTCGATATACCGACGGTGGGGAATTCGGACTAGGGGCAGAGATCGGCATCTCCACACAAAAGCTCCATGCACGCGGCCCAATGGGTCTTCGTGAGCTAACGACGGTAAAATTCCTAGTAAATGGTGAAGGTCAAATTAGATAAAGGGGCGCATTAGATTGGATATGAGCAAAGAGAACTCACAAAATGCAGACAAAAATAATACTTCTGAGCAGGCACAATCTCAAGAAGTGCTAAGCGCACAGACTTTGAAAGATGTATTCGGTGAAGCATTGAGCGAGGATGTAGAAGAGATTGAGGAATTTTCGGCGAAAGAGACGCAAGCGCAACTGGCACCAAAACCCGCAAAAAGTCGCCGTGCGATGAAGCGCAGACTATATATGTCCGTCGGATTGTTTGTTATAATTATGTCGATAGTCGGGATTTTCTCAACGGTATCATTCACTATGGATGTTGCTAAAAGAA
>JAAZLM010000089.1 GCA_012799315.1 Clostridiales bacterium
GGTGTTGAAACACTCGTTGTGGAAAATGTTCAAGAAGATGCAAGTTGCGCAACATCGATTAGGGATTTAATCGACCGTGGATGCAATGTTATTTTCTCAAATAGCTTTGGCTTCATGGACTATACTTTAGAGGTTGCACAGGAATTCCCCGACGTTAAGTTCTTCCATTGCTCAGGATACAAGACTAACGACAATATGTCCGCATATTTCGGCAGAATGTATCAGGCAAGATACCTATCCGGTATTGTCGCTGGCCTTAAGACTGAAACAAACAAAATTGGCTATGTTGCCGCTGTTGCAATTCCAGAGGTTATAAGAGGAGCTAATGCATTCGCATTAGGTGTTGCAAGTGTTAATCCCGAGGCAACTGTTGAGATTCTTTTCTCGGGCACATGGTATGATCCAAGTCTTGAAAGATCCGTTGCGAAAACTCTACTTGATAAGGGCTGCGATGTAATTGCACAACATCAGGATACGACAGCTGCACAAGTTGCCGCTGAAGAATCGGGCAAATTTGCAATTGGATACAACTCATCAACTGCTAATGTTGCACCAAAGGCATATCTAACCGCCCCTATCTGGGACTGGAGTGTATATGTAATTCCTCAAGTGCAGGCAATTATTGATGGCAAGTGGGAATCATCGAACGAATGGCTACCAATGGATACCGGTATTGTCAAGCTCGATGAATTAACCGATCTATGCGCTGAAGGTACTCAAGAGGCAGTCGATGCTGCAAAGAACAAAATCGCCGATGGATTCGACGTATTTGAGGGGCCGATTAAGGATAATGAAGGCAACTTAAAGGTAAAAGAGGGCGAAAAGCTAACTGATGAAGAGATGTTAGAATTAAATTGGCTTGTAGAAAACATTATAGGAACAATACCCGCTAACTAAATTACACAATAACAATGCCCCCCGACAGACCATAAATGTGGAAGGCGGGGGGCAATTTCCATAGAAGATCATTCTAGGAGGATTAAATTGAGATGGATATTCCTTTTGTAGAGCTAAAGGGCATTAATAAGAAATTCGGCACTGTTGTTGCAAATCAGAATGTCAATATGACTATCAATAAGGGCGAAATTCACGCTATTCTAGGTGAAAATGGCTCTGGCAAGAGTACATTAATGAATATGTTATCAGGTATTTATATGCCCGATAGTGGTCAGATCCTCCTTGAAGGGCGGGAGCTGAAAATCACCTCGCCCGACGATGCTATTAATGCCGGCATTGGCATGATACATCAGCATTTTAAGCTAGTTGATGTTTTCTCCGCTAAGGAAAATATCACATTGGGGAAAAAAGACGGGCTATTCATTAAAGGCAAGGAGCTTAGCCGCCAAATTCGGGAGGTCGGCGACAAATATTCGCTACGGATCGATCCCGATAAAAAAGTATATAATATGTCCGTATCGGAAAAGCAGACAGTGGAAATTATCAAGGTATTATTCGGTGGTGCAAGACTCCTAATCCTCGATGAGCCGACAGCGGTATTAACACCGCAGGAAATAGACAACCTTTTCTCGATACTGCGCAAAATGCGTGATGACGGGTGCGCTATCATTATAATCACGCATAAGATGGATGAAGTTATGGCGATATCTGACCGCATCACTATCCTGCGCAAGGGCGAAAGTATTGCAACGGTGAATACTGCTGATACCGATGTAAAATCATTGACGGAAATGATGGTAGGGCGACCGATTTCACTCGAAATCAAAAGAGTAACTACCGATCCCGAAAAGGTAAAACCGATCCTTAATGTGCGGGATCTCGTCGTTGAGGGCGTCGGTAATCAGCGGCTACTTGATAATGTTTCATTTGAGCTATCTTCCGGTGAAATACTCGGGGTTGCTGGCATTGCCGGCAGTGGACAGAAGGAATTATGTGAGGTTCTAGCTGGAATATGCCGCCCAAAGACGGGAAGCGCAATCTTCAAGGGTGATGAGATTATCGGTCTTAGCCCCCGTGAGATTATTAGAAAAGGGATTAAAACAAGCTTCATCCCTGAGGATAGGCTCGGGATGGGTCTTGTCGGCAATATGAATATCGTTGATAATGTTCTGCTAAAGGAATACCACAATAGCAATAAGATGTTCATGAGTAGAAAGGGATCAAAGCAGATATCCGAACAAATTATAGAGAAATACGATATAAAGACACCATCGGTATATCATCAAGTTAAAAAATTATCGGGCGGCAATATTCAAAAAGTATTGCTCGGCCGTGAAATTAATCTAGCACCGCAATTACTTGTAACTGCGTACCCCGTTAGAGGGCTGGATATTGGTGCATCATATCAAATTTACAACCTGCTCAATTCACAAAAGCAGGACGGAGTCGGCATTATCTTCATCGGTGAAGATCTTGACGTATTAATGGCGCTATGCGATAGAATCATGGTTCTATCCCATGGGGAAGTGATGGATATTGTCCCCGCCGACAAGGTGACAAAAGAACAGCTTGGTATGTTAATGCTCGGGCACAAAAATTTCGATACGGAGGGGCATAATGATTAAAATAGTAAAGAAATCTGAAGTTGCTGGTATTCGTGCCACCGCTTATCGCTTAATTGCAGTTGTCGGCGCATTAATTTGCTCCGCACTGCTAATGCTCGCACTTGGGCACAATCCGATAGAAGTGTTCTCCAATATTATTAATGGCTCGGTAATGACTAAATACCGCCTGATTGAAACACTGAGGAGGGCGATCCCATTAATTATTCTCTCACTCGGTATTTCCGTTGCATTTAAGATGAAATTCTGGAATATCGGCGCTGAGGGGCAACTATGCATGGGGGCATTCGGCGCTAGCTTTTTCGCATTATACTTCCCCGATTTACCGCAGATAGTTCTTTTACCGCTAATGCTCGTCGCTGCTATGATATGTGGCGGAATTTGGGCGTCAATAGCATCGGTGCTTAAACTAAAATTCGACACTAACGAAACATTAGTCACGTTAATGCTCAACTATGTCGCAATTAAGTGGATATCATTCCTACAATATAATCTTTGGCGTGATCCTGAAGCAAAGGGATTCGCACTGATACCGAAATTCTCGAAAAATGCTGTATTGCCCAATGTTTTCGATCTTCATATCGGTTGGATAATTGCACTGGTATTTGCTGTTATTATATATATCTTAATGAAACATACTAAGCTCGGATATGAAATTGAAGTAATCGGCGAAAATAAGAATACTGCCAATTATGCGGGAATGAATCTTAAGAAGGTAATGCTAATCGCCGTATTCCTAAGTGGCGCATTATGTGGCGCTGCTGGTATGATTCAAGCATCGGGAGTGGAATTCACATTGAACGAACAAATCTCCGGCGGTATGGGCTTCACTGCAGTAATTACCGCATGGCTTGCAAAATTAAGTGCCCCCGCAATCATCGTTACATCTTTCCTTTTTGCGATGTTGCTACGTGGCGGGGACTTCCTAAGAGTGCAGATGCAAATCCCGTCGGCGGTATCCGATATATTACAGGGGATAATCCTATTCTTCGTTCTAGGTTCGGAATTCTTTATACAGTATAAGTTCGTATTCAGTAGAAAAAGAGCATCATAAGGAGGAATGACTATGGATGCACTAGCGTTATTTTTACAGACTGCAATTCAAATGGGTACTCCAATGCTATTAGCGACAGTCGGTGGAATTCTGTGTGAGAAGTCGGGTCATCTCAACCTCGGTATTGAGGGAATGATGCTCATCGGCGCTGTAATGGGCTTCAAGATCGGTCAAGTAAGCGGCAATCCCATTCTTGCCATTTCTGCCGCCGCCATCTCGGGCGGACTCGCTGCGCTGATATATGCCATTATAACGGTGACACTGCGTGGTAACCATATTGTGACGGGGCTAACACTGACGATATTCGGCACGGGAGTTGCAAATTATATCGGGAAATCCATTGTAGTGCCCGCATTACCCGAAAGTGTTAAGGCGCCTTTTCGCTCAATTAACATACCCTTGCTAACGAAAATACCCATATTGGGGAAGTCGATATTCAACCAAAGCATCTATGTCCATATTGCTATCATAATCGCCATTCTCGCCTATATCTATCTTAATAGGACAAGGCTCGGGCTAAATCTACGCAGCGTGGGTGAGAATCCCGCCGCCGCCGATGCCTCGGGTATTAATGTCGATCTATATAAATATGTGCATATTATAATCGGCGGTGCTCTATGCGGTGTTGGTGGTTCGTATCTGTCAATTGTTGAAATTGGCTGGCGTGATAATCTCACCGCTGGCATCGGCTGGATCGCCGTTGTGCTGATCATATTCAGCACATGGGATCCGCTAAAGGCAATGTTCGGTGCGTATTTCTTCGGCGCACTCAGGGCACTCGGTTTCCAACTGCAAAGCATCAAACTGCCATTCTCGGGTGAAACTATATCGGTGCCAATCCAATTACTCGATATGATACCGTATATTGCAACAATCATCGTATTAGTGCTAATCACGATACGTAAAAAGGAAGAAAATCAAGCACCGGCAAGTCTTGGTTCACCGTATTTTAGAGAAGACCGATAAAAAAACCGCCCTCTTTTTATAGAGGGCGGTTTTTTTGTATTATTTAATAAGCAATTATTATGCCACCATCATCGCCGTATACAGTGCTCAGACCGCCACCTTTAAATATGTGAATATCTTTAAAGCTATATAACCTTTGCAATTCGTCCTTAATCTTGATCGCCTTTTCCATGGCATTGATATGTGTTATCGCAAGAACTGTATTCTTGAAGTCGACATTGCTCTTGCCAATTAGCTCAATTAACTTATCGAATGCTCTTTTCTTACCACGCACTCTCTCCTTAACAACTATATTGCCATCACCGTCATCGCCCATTATAGGGACAATGTGCAGAGCTGTTCCGATAAGTCCCGTCAGCGGACTTACCCTACCATTCTTAATTAGATTATCAAGCGAATCAAGTACGAAAATCGTCTTTAACCCCTCGATATATCTATTCACTTCTTCAACAATTTTAGCAAAGGAAAGCTTGTCCTCAAGCAATTTCTTAATTTTAAGCACAACAAGATTCTGCCCTGCTGCCGCCGATTTACAATCGAAAACATGGACTTCGCCCTCATCCTTACTCTCTTCCGCTATCCTTTTTGCAATAACGGCACTATTGTGGGAGCCGCTTAACTTTGCGGAGATCGTTACCGCAAATGCATTCATGCCTTTTTTGAATGCCTCTAAATAATCATTGGGCGATGGGCATGAAGTTGTAATTTTGTCCTTCGATGCTTTCATCTTACTTATTAATTCATCGATATCAAGGTCTTTGTCAACTATTTCCTCACCGCTAATATTTATATTGAATGGAACTCGAATTAAACTATCTTCAACGGGGAGAAGATCATCATTAAAATCAAGGCAACTATCTGAAACAATTATGTTTTTCATTTGACTCTTCCGCTCCTTTTACTTGCTTTTTTAATTTCACTTAACTAAAGTATACATCCCGTATTCTTATATGTCAAGAAATAAACCGTATACTATTATCCTGCAATGAGTATTTATAGTTTATTCATCTTGCAATCCTAAAATTTAGACTTAACACTTTGTATTCTGTGGAATTTGGTGTATAATTGTTTTTATAGAAGAATAATATTACACAATCTTGGAGGGGATAATATGAAGAAGAAATTATTCGTTGTCGTTGACTTTCAAAATGATTTTGTTACAGGGAGTCTAGGATTCCCTAAGGCAAAAGATATCGAAAAGCATATTTGTAAAAAGATAAAGGATTACCGTGAAAATGGTGATGAAATTGCTTTCACATTCGATACACATGATGATAGTTATCTTGAAAGCCTAGAGGGCAAGAACCTGCCAATACCGCATTGCGTTAAAGGGACACCGGGCTGGGAATTATACGGCTGTGCAAAGGAACTAATCGCCGATGATGATAAAAAGTTTATCAAAGGGGCATTCGGCTCGGTGGAATTCTTCGACTATTTGCGGGATCGTGATTATGAAAGCATTGAACTAGCTGGACTTGTCACTAATATCTGCATTATTTCCAATGCTATTCTAGCTAAGACCGCACTGCCGGAAGTTGAAGTTATTGTAGATGCTAATTGCGTCGCTAGTGCGGACGATGATATTAACGAAAAGACTCTTGACGTGTTAGAGGGGCTGCACGTCAAAGTTATCGGAAGGAAGTAGGCGCCATGATGAGGCAACAAAACCTAGCCATGTTGTGCGATTTTTACGAATTCACAATGTGCAACGGCTATTTAGAGAATGGATTTTATAAAGAAACCGTCTATTTTGATATGTTCTTTCGCAGCGTTCCCGACGGGGGCGGATTCGCCATTGCTGCGGGACTTAGCCAGCTAATCGATTATATAGAGAATCTGCATTTTGAAGAAGAGGACATCGAATTCCTACGTTCCAAAGGGATATTCAATGAGGAATTCCTTGATTATCTCTCGACATTCCGATTCACGGGCGATATTTTCGCCGTTCCAGAGGGGACGCCGATTTTCCCCAATGAGCCGATTCTAACCGTTCGTGCTAAGGCGATTGAGGCCCAATTGATCGAAACATTCGTACTACTGACGATTAACCACCAATCCCTAATAGCGACTAAAGCTAATCGTGTCGTACGTGCGGCAAAGGGGCGATCCGTATTTGAATTTGGTTCCCGCCGTGCACAAGGATCCGACGGTGCTATTCTTGGCGCA
>JAAZLM010000090.1 GCA_012799315.1 Clostridiales bacterium
GAATTTATCATTTCTAGTTCTACAATATGTTTATTCTCTAAAATCCTAGATATTCCAACAAGTCCTTAGCATTATCCTTCAATACTAGGATCGGGCCCTTATTTTTTCCCTTGTTATTAATCTCTATCACACTATCGCTCTTAATTTTGATATACTGAATTTGTGTTTTATCGATCCTTTGCATTCCCAACACATCGATCGCATAATCCTCAACATTTTTGAGCGACATATCTCTGTCGATTTCTGATTGAAGGCGCACTCCCTCACTGACGGCTGCATCTAGTGCTTTTTTCTGATTAGATATCTGAGTATATGATTCGTTAATCATTACATGTGTGTAAAGGATCGCACTGCAAACTGCAATTGCCGACATGGCAACAACAACACCTTTGAATGGAGATGCTTTCTTCCTTCTAGGCTTGACTATCTTTAATTCATTAGCTTTAGGACTTTCTTCAACGACTCTTTGCCTTGCCTCAACATCAAATCTTGCTAAGTCATACGCCAAATTTGTTTGCATTTTTATCGCTCCTTTTTATTAATCAGAATCTTACATCGTATAATTTACAACTTCTCAAGTATTCTTAACTTCGCACTCTTACTCCGTGAATTTGCGCTAATTTCCTCCTGAGATGGTAGGATTGGTTTCCTGTTTATCAGTCTTGCCTTTGGCTCATTGCCACAAATGCAAATTGGGAAATCGGGCGGACATGTGCAACCCTCACACCATGATGCGAATCTTTGCTTAACTAATCTATCCTCCAATGAATGGAATGTGATTACGCAAATTCTTCCGCCATGACTCAGCCTCTTGAATGCTGAGTCGAGCCCGAGCGATACTGCATCAAGCTCCTTATTCACTTCGATCCTTATAGCTTGGAAGGTCTGCTTGCAAGGATTCTTGCTGCGTCTTGCCTTCGCCGGTACTGATGCTTTTATTATCTGTGCAAGCTGCGATGTTGTTTCAATCGGGGATTCGCTCCTTGCCTTCCCTATTCCAGCAGCAATTGAGCGAGCATATCTATCTTCGCCATATTCAAAAATTATCTTAGCAAGCGCCGATACATCATATGTGTTCACTACCTCCGCCGCTGATAATCCGTCCTTACTCATTCTCATATCGAGCGGTGCATCATGCTTATATGAAAATCCCCTTTTAGCTTCATCAAGCTGATGCGACGATACACCTAAATCGAATAAGAATCCATCTGCTTCATTTATATTTAATTCATCTAACACCATTTCTATCTGTGTGAAATTCGCATTGACAACTTGTGCAATGCTGAATTCCTTCAGCCTATTCCGTGCGGCATCTACCGCATCGGGGTCACGGTCAATAGCTATCAACCTGCCATTTACGATATGTTTTGCTATTTCGCTTGAATGGCCGCCGCCACCTGCAGTGCAGTCGACATAAATACCATCCGACTTTATATTCAGCCCTTTAATGCAGTCGTCTAACAATACCGATATGTGTTTAAATTCCATTTAGTATTCTCCTTAACGCCGCATTCGTATAGCAATTAATTAAAAGCCCAGCTCGTCCATTGCTTTTTCAAGCATTGATGGTGTAATCTCTCCACACATTTCTTCCCATTTAGCCTTGTCCCAAATTTCAGCACGGTTCGATGCTCCAATTACCATTACATTCTGATCGATCTGTGCATATTCACGCAGGGTCGCCGGTATCAGGATTCGCCCTTGCTTGTCCGGCTCAACCTCGCACGCTCCAGAAAAGAAGAACCTCTGAAGAACTCGCCCTTTTGATAGCGGCATTTCTTTAATTTTAGTTTCAAGCACTTCCCATTCGTCTATTGGATATACGAAAAGGCAATCATCAAGACCTTTAGTTATAATAAAACGCTC
>JAAZLM010000091.1 GCA_012799315.1 Clostridiales bacterium
ATCATCTTTATCGGTCTTAAAAGAAGTATCAATTGATCCGTATTTTGTGCCGAATAATGCATATGCGCTGGAATAGCCCTCCATAGGACATAGCAATATAGTTAGTCCCGATGGGTGGTCAATTTTAAAATATCTCTCGTTAGCACGTTCATTCTTTATTATAGTCTTCTCCATTTATTCACCCTCCTGCTGAGATTCTTCCCCTGTTAATACGTATATAGTATCTAATTTCAAAGACTGAGCAGCCTGCACAATCTCATCTTTTCCTATATTCGATAGCTTTTCGCCCTCTTCTTCAGGGGTGAAGTTTGTACCTGAATATATCTGAGTGACATACCATCCCTCAACTGCTGATGCGGCATCGCCAATTGTCTTAAAGCTATTTAATAGGCTGAGTTTATCATTTTCAATGTCCGAATCGGTAAAGTCACCTTGCTTTACATTCTCCAATTGGGCTAAAATTTCATCCTTTGCCTTTTCAATATTATCGCTCTCAACACCGCAATCGACTAGCACTAGACCTTTTATGCGGTCATAACGTGCAACACAGTAATAGCATAGGGATAATCTTTCCCTCACGTTCATGAATAATTTCGATGTTGGTGTGCCACCGTAAAGAGCTGTCATAAGGCGCATTGCGCTCACATCATCGCAGTCTGTTTTGAATCCTAGAACCATCTTGCTTTGATTAACCTGCAGCCTATCCGTATGGGTTAGTGGCTCACTCTTTGGTGCGCTCAATACCGTTTCCGGCATTGGGGAGTCGCTCCTATCCAAGGCTGAAAATGCCTTTTCAAATACGGTTTTAGCATTGTTATAATCACCGCACCCGACAAAGATAATCTCAATCCTGGATTCATTAAGCATTCTTTTATATGCATCATAAGCCATCGAATTCGTTAGCTTTTCCGCTGATTCTTTGCTACCGTATCTATTTATTCCATACGGCTCATCCTCACACATGATCGCACTTGCTCGATTAATTGAATATGTGCGTTTATCGTTAATTTCTGCATCTATTTGGTCAATGAGATTGTTTTTTTCTAAATTGAAGTTTTTGTCTTTAAATAGCCCATCTTCTAAGACGGGGTTTAGCAGACATTCAATAAGAATACTTGCCATCTCTTCCGTTAATTTTTCGCCCGATAAGGCATATGCATCATCTATTCCGCTAATTGAAACCGTGCAAACCTGGGCATCACCAAGCTTGCCGACTGTATTCGACAATACGGCACCATAAAGCCCATGGAGCTTTTTTGTAAGTTTCATGAAATCGGGGTAGGATTCATTCCCCCTTGTTAAAATGCTCGGCACGATAGCATTCGCCGATGCTGTTTCTTTATCAAGTGGCATGATAAGGTTGATTGAAATCCTATTTGTCTTATAACGTTCATCAGTAATACCACTAAAATACACACTATTAGCTATTTTTACTCTATTAATGCTCATTCTAAAACTCCTTTATTGATAGGTATCTTATCTGATTAGGTTCTATCAATTAAACTATATTATACCATAACAAAAATAA
>JAAZLM010000092.1 GCA_012799315.1 Clostridiales bacterium
GTCGGATTCCAAACGAATCTAAAATTCGGTGAGCAAAAGAGAATTTTCTCACTCATACCCGGACTTGAAGATGCTGAATTCATGCGATATGGTGTTATGCATCGCAATACTTTTATTAATAGTCCAACACTTTTGAATGAAGATTTTTCGCTAAAAGAACATGGGAATATCTATTTGGCGGGACAAATTTCAGGTGTTGAGGGATATATGGAGTCCGCTGCTAGTGGCATAGTGGCAGGATTATCCCTAGCTAGAAAGTTATATAAGAGGCCGCCTATTACACTCCCGCAAACAACAATGATCGGTGCATTAACTAGATATATAAGTAGTTATAAAGGTGGGGATTTCCAACCGATGGGCAGTAATATGGGAATTATTCCAGCACTTAATGAGCATATACGAGATAAGCAGGTGAAGTATCAGAAACTTGCTGATAGGGCACTTGCCGATCTGCGTGAAGTGCTTAACAATGAGAAAGTAGGCGAATATAATGAAAATAATCGTTGATGCCTTTGGGGGAGACCATGCGCCTCTTTCCGTATTAGAAGGTAGTGCGATGGCGGTTAAGAAGTTAGACGTAAATCTAATCCTTGTTGGGAATGTGGAAAGACTTTGCTCAATCGCTGATGAAAATGGCATTCAGCTTGATGGCATGGAATTTGCTCAGGCTGATAGCATTATTGATGTAGAAGATGATCCAAGGGATATTCTACGGGCAAAGTCGGATAGTTCGATGGCGGTCGGCTTAAAAATGCTATCGAAAGGCGAGGGCGATGCCTTTGTAAGTGCTGGTAGCACGTCGGCATTGGTACTGGGAGCATCGTCAATTGTTAAGCGTATAAAAGGCATAAAAAGAGCATCGCTAGCACCGATAATTCCTACTGATACTGGTTGCTATATGTTGCTAGACGCAGGTGCAAATTCTGAATGCCGCCCGGAGATGCTTCAGCAATTCGCAATTATGGGATCATGTTACATGAGTGGCATAATGAATATCAATAGTCCGAAAGTTGGACTTGTCAATATAGGTGCAGAACCAAATAAGGGCAGGGAGCTGGAGCTTTCAACTTATAATTTACTTGAGGAGTCGCCAATCAATTTCTACGGAAATGTTGAACCTAGGGATATTCCTTTAGGTGAATGCGATGTTGTTATCACTGACGGCTTTACTGGGAATGTTGTTCTTAAAATGACGGAAGGAATGGGAAAACTCATTTCACTGAATCTAAATCGAATTTTTAAGAAGAATTTTCTCACCAAAATCGGCGCAATATTTGTAATGAAACAGCTGAATGTATTTAAGAAGAAAATGGACTATACTGAACACGGTGGCGCAGCACTGATGGGCGTATCAAAGCCTGTTATAAAGGCACATGGCAGCTCTAATGCTAAGGCTTTTATGAATGCAATTCGTCAAGCTCGGGACTTTAGCCAACGTGGAGTTATTGATAATATCACGCAGTCACTTGCACTTATTAACAATAAAACGGACAAGTAATAACCTCACTCAATTAGAAAGTTTGGGAGGAATCAGAAAATGCCAAACCTCGAAGAAACAATTGGATATCAATTTAATGATAATAAGCTATTAGAACAGGCGCTTTCTCATTCGTCTTATGCGAACGAAAGTAAAGAAACAAGATCCAGTAATGAGCGACTTGAATTTCTTGGCGACTCTGTGCTGTCTTTGGTAGTATCGCAATATATTTTTGAGCATTTTCGTAAGCTTCCTGAAGGGGAGCTTACGAAAATGCGTGCTTCTTTAGTGTGCGAAAAAGCACTGCACAAATTTGCTGTACAAATTAATCTAGGTGCGCATATGTTGCTTGGTAAAGGTGAAGAAAATACCGGCGGTAGGGAAAGGGTGTCAATCCTAGCAGATGCTTTTGAAGCATTGATAGCGGCTATTTTCATAGATGGTGGTATGAATGCTGCGAGGGATTTTATCCATGAGGTAGTGCTTAGCAAGGAAAATTTGAATAAGGTGCAGGATTCTAGGGATTACAAAACAATTTTGCAGGAAATTGTACAAAAGAATCCTGAGGAACGTGTAGAGTATAAATTAATTAGTCAGACTGGTCCCGATCATAATAAGCTCTTTAGTGTTGGAGTGTTTTTAAATTCCAATATCATCGGTAGTGGGAAAGGAAGAAGCAAGAAGCAAGCTGAACAAATGGCAGCTAAAGAAGCAATTGCTTTAATGGGATATGAAACATAGTAATATTTCGATCTTTATACCGCATATGGGGTGCCCGCATTTATGCAGTTTTTGCAATCAAAACATCATATCCGGATCTAGCTTGGCTCCAACTATACCGCAGGTGAAAACAATTCTTGATGAATCACTCAACACATTGGGTGAACGTGCGAGAAATGCGCAAATTGCCTTTTTCGGAGGGAGTTTTACTGCAATACCTCGTGATTATATGATAGAACTGCTAAGCGCAGCACAGCCCTATATTGGTGATGACGGTTTTGGCGGGATAAGAATTTCTACCCGTCCAGACTGCATTGATGAGGAGATTTTAACACTACTTAAAAACAGCAATGTCACCGCTATTGAGATTGGGATTCAAAGCATGGATGATGATGTTCTCCTACTCAACGATAGGGGACATACGGGCTCCGACGTTGTGAATGCAGCGCATCTAATTAGCTCATTCGGGCTCGAACTTGGCGCACAGATGATGATCGGTCTATATGCGGACAACGAACACACTATCCGCCATACTGCGAGCGAAATTGTAAGACTGGGATTCGATACGGTGCGGATCTATCCGGTCGCAGTGCTAAAGGGCACAAAACTAGCAATGCTCTATAATAATGGTCAATTCATTCCGCCTACAATAGAAGCAGCTGTTGACATTTGTGCAGATTTAATAGTGTACTTTACTAATAAGAATATAGATATTATACGTGTCGGACTCCACGCTTCGGATGTGGTGGAGAAGGATTTCATAGCTGGAATATATCATCCTGCCTTTCGTGAATTGTGCGAAAGTAAGATTTATTACCGAATTATTGATAGCGAAATCAATAGCAAGGCGGGGAATTATACGGTGCAGGCGAATAGCCGTGAAATTAGCAAGGTGATAGGACAAAACAAAAGTAACGTGCGAAACTTTTCAGCACAGGGAATCAATTTGAAAATAAAATCGAACGATAGTCTAGGTAAATATCAAGTAGTTATTTTAAAGGAAGTGTGAGCAATTGCAATTAAAATCTATTGAACTCCATGGATTTAAATCCTTCCCCGATAAGATAAAAATTGAATTTGATAAAGGCTTAACTGCGGTTGTAGGGCCGAATGGTAGCGGGAAAAGCAATATAAGTGATGCGGTTAAATGGGTTCTAGGTGAGCAATCTACTAAAGAGATGCGTGGGCAAAAGATGGACGATGTCATCTTCTCTGGCACGCAAACTAGGAAAGCAATGGGATTCGCACAGGTAACTTTAAATATAGATAATTTTAGACGGATCCTCCCGTACGACATGGATGAAGTATCAATTACAAGGAAGTTATATAAAAGCGGCGATAGTGAATATCTGATAAACAACTCCAATGTACGGCTGAAGGATGTGCGTGAACTCTTTATGGATACGGGACTTGGGAGGGATGGTTATTCCATTATCGGACAAGGCCGAATTGCCGAGATCATCAATTCTAAGAGTTCAGGCAGGAGGGAGATTTTCGAAGAAGCTGCTGGAATTTCAAGATTCAGATATAAAAAGGAGGATGCCGAGCGCAGATTATCTTCAGCGGAGGACAACATTTTAAGGCTCAAGGACATTATAACCGAGCTTGAAGAGCGTGTCGGCCCATTGAAAAGGCAGTCGGAAAAGGCGCATGAATTCATTAAGCTAAGCGAAATAATGAAGTCGCTAGATGTTTCAATTAGTGTGCGCCGCCTTGATGAGATACGTGACTTACTAACTGAAATTGAGGAGAAAATTCTATTTAATGAGGGGCATTATCAGCAATTAGATGAAGATGTGCAAAGATGCGAAGAGGAATCGCAAGAAATCTTTGCACTTATCCAAGGGTGCGCATTACAAATTGAAAATATCCGAGAGCAAACTGCCTCAAAGGAACGGGAGAAGTCGAATGCTGCATCGGATATAGCAGTTCTTAAGAACGATATTGAACACCATAGAACGAATGCAAATCGCATCAACGAACAAATCAAAAACATTAAATCCTCTTTTACCGAAGATGAAAAGCAAATTGAAGATAAAAAATCCCAAGTTGCAGAATTAGAATACGAATATTCAAGATTAGAAGATCAGTACCGTGAGCTCAGTGATCAACTAGAAAATCTTTCCACTAAGGGCGATAGTTTTGAGCAAGAGTATCAAGAAATGAATGCTGAACTGAACCAGCTTTTCATGCGTCAGTCGGAAAACAACATTTCAATATCAACATCTAAGGACAACATAAATTCTTCGGCGCAAAGACATTCAGAAATTGCCTTACAGCTTTCGCAATATAAGGACGATCTGCACTCCCTAAAAGAAGAGAAAGCTAATCTTGATGAGGCGATTTCCAACATAAAGGCAAACTTAATAGAAAAGCAGAATAAACTGAGCGGTTATAGTAATCTGCTAGCAAATAAGCAAGAGAAGCTTGCTAGATTAAAGAGCGAATACGACAAGAAAGCACTCGATATTGGGACGCTGGAGAATCGAATTCAGGTGCTTGGCGATGTCGAAGAAAATATGGAAGGCTATTATCATAGCGTTAAGACAGTGATGAGAGCATCTAAAACGGGTAGGCTCAGCGGTCTTCATGGCACTGTTGGGCAGCTAATTACCACGGAACCAAAGTATAATATAGCAATAGAAATTGCCCTCGGTGGAGCAATGCAGAGCATTGTCGTAGATAACGAAGAAATTGCTAAGCGCTGCATATACTTCCTCAGGGAAAAGAATTCAGGTAGGGCGACTTTCCTGCCAATCACATCTGTAAAGGGGAGAGCCATTACAGATGTAAACTTAGCCGATGTTGATGGTTTTTGCGGTTATGCGCATGAACTCGTATCCTACAATAGCAAATACGACGGCATTATAAAATCTTTGCTGGGTAGGATAGTTGTTATGGAAGATATTGATACGGCAACGCAATTAGCGAAAAGGCATTCCTACAAATTTAGGATTGTAACGCTCGACGGTCAAGTAATCAATGCTGGCGGATCGTTCACTGGCGGAAGTACTGGAAAAAGTGCCGGTATGCTAAGCAGGAAGCATGAACTATCCGAATCAAAGGATAGGTTAGCTAAGCTAAAATCTTCACTTAATTCTGTAAAATCCGCTTATGATGAAGTTTTGGCGGAGGTTGACAAATTAATCATAGAAACGCAGGGCGCTCAAGAAGATTTAAACGATATTAAGCAAGATAGAATTAGGTTCGAGGGTGAGGCTAATCGCATTGACGCTTTACTTTTGCGTGGTGAAGATAGCATATCTAAGATGGAGATAGAACTTTCCTCCATTGAAAATAAGCAAAAAGAAACACATAATATTATCGAGGAAAAGCAAGATGAACTTGTCAAGATAGCAAATAGGATAAAAGAACTTGAGGGTGAAATTACTGCATCGTCAGGTAGGAAAACCGATATAATCAGTGAGAAAGAACAGCTATCAAGCAAGATTTCCGATCTAAGGATTAGGCAAATTGAAACTAATAAGGACATAGAATCTATTAAGCAGCAGATCAACGTTATTGAAGAGCGGAAGATGTCGCTAACCGACAGTGATAAGCAATTACTTAATGAATTGGAAGCGATTGATGAATTATGTGCCGATAAACAGGAAGAGATTAGGCGTAAAGAAGAATTCATCAAAGAAGCGGAACACGATATAAGCGCCTTCACTCTAGAGATTACATCTATTCAAGAAAAAAGACTTGAATACGAGAAGAAATCAACGGAAATCAATGCCACACAAAAGCAAACAATAGAGCATAGAGAAAAATTCTCAAGAGATATCGCTATGCTAGGGGAAAGAAAAATATCGATACAAAAGGATTACGATAATATTATCTCCGCCCTATGGGAACAATATCAGCTAACAAGGACAGAGGCGGTGCAAATAGCGTCCCCAATTGAAGACATGATAGTTGCTAAAGCAGAGCACAGCGAATTGCGTGGTAAAATTAAAGCGCTGGGCAATGTCAATGTAGCCGCTATCGAGGAGTATAAAGAGGTTAGTGAGCGATATGAATTCCTATCGAGCCAATTGGCAGATGTAGAAAATGCAAAGGAAGAGTTAGAGAAATTAATTCATGAGCTGACAACTAATATATGTGAAACTTTTTCAGATAGCTTCGAGAAGATAAATAATAATTTTAAGAAGATTTTTGTAGAACTTTTCGATGGTGGATCGGGCGAGCTTTCTCTCAGTGATCCGAGCAATATTCTTGAATCGGGCATTGAAATAAATGTTTCCCCACCGGGTAAAATCATCAAGAATCTATCGTCTTTATCAGGTGGCGAACAGGCACTAGTTGCCATAGCAATTTACTTCTCAATCCTTAAATATCGCCCATCTCCATTCTGTGTGCTGGACGAGATTGAAGCGGCATTAGACGATGTTAATGTTATAAAATACGCTACATTCCTGAGGAGTTTCACCGACAACACTCAATTCATCCTCATCACACATAGGAGGGGCACCATGGAAGAGGCAGATATCCTCTACGGTGTTACAATGCAGGAAAAAGGTGTTTCCAAGTTGCTGCAAATGCAGTCGGGCGATACCTTGCCAGGATTGAGCTAGAAGATACATAAGCAATAGGAAGGGGAAATCATTTTGGGCATATTTAATAAGATAAAGAAAGGCATTCTCAAAACTAAAGATTCTATGATGGGCCAGGTTGAGCATCTAATAAATTCCTTTACAAAAATTGACGAGGATTTTTTCGAACAACTTGAAGAAACATTAATCATGTCCGATATCGGAGTAGTGACATCGCAGGATATTTGTGATGAACTGCGAAAGAAAGTTAAATCGAAAGGAATAAAAGACGGTGCCGAAATTAAAGTCATGCTAAAATCCATCCTTATTGATATGCTTGGCGAAACACCTGAAATGCATCTAAGCACGAAGCCTAGCATTATTTTAGTAATCGGTGTAAATGGGGCGGGCAAAACAACTACAATAGGCAAGATGGCATATAATGTTGTCAACGACGGCAAGAAGGTTCTTGTTGCGGCGGCGGATACTTTCCGAGCGGCGGCAATTGAGCAGCTTGAAGTATGGTGTGATCGTGCCGGTGCTGGAATTGTAAAGCAGCATGAAGGTGCAGATCCCGCCGCAGTGGTATTCGATACCCTCAATGCTGCAAAATCGAGGGGGAGCGATATCGTTATTTGCGATACCGCTGGTAGACTGCACAATAAAAAGAACCTCATGGATGAGCTTGCGAAAATTAACCGCATTATAACAAATAACTTTGGAGATTCAGACCTTGAAACATTGCTTGTGCTAGATGCGACAACAGGGCAGAATGCCGTCAACCAAGCAAAGCAATTTAAAGAAGTGACTAATATTACCGGCATTGTTTTAACAAAGCTTGACGGAACTGCAAAAGGCGGAATAATACTCTCCATCAAGAACGAATTAGATATTCCCGTGAAGTTTGTCGGTGTAGGTGAGAAAATCGATGATCTACAACCATTTTCGGCAAGTGATTTTGTAGATGCACTGTTCGAATAACGTATTCGGCACCTCAAAATCCTTGATATTAGTTTTGTTTAATTCTTTCATCACTAAACCTATTAGTATTGAACAAAGTGTGCTATAATAAAATCATATTGAACAGGTGGGGGAGCGAAGGATAATGAAATTGATAGCTGCATCTAATAATAAAGGTAAGATTAAAGAGTTAAAGCAGATTCTATCGCCATTTGGGTACGAAGTAATCTCACAAAGTGAGGCGGGTATCGATATTGACGTAGAGGAAACAGGCAAAAGCTTTGAAGAAAATGCCGCATTAAAGGCAAGGGCGATCAGTAAAATAACGGGGCTTCCCACTATTGCAGATGATAGCGGGCTATCGGTGGATTACTTAGATGGTGCGCCCGGCATTTTTTCCGCTAGATTTGCTGGTGAGAATGCAACCGATAAAGAGAATAACGATAAATTGCTAAAAATGTTATCAGATGTGCCAATATCAAAAAGAGACGCTAAATTCATATGCGCAATATGTTTCATATCTGAAGATGGTGAGAACATTAGCGTGCAGGGGCAATGTAGCGGTGAAATAGGATTTTCCCCCGTTGGCAAATTTGGATTCGGTTATGACCCTATTTTCATGGTAGGAGATA
>JAAZLM010000093.1 GCA_012799315.1 Clostridiales bacterium
TAAATATCCATTATGATACAGTATATCATTATATAACAATACGAACATCTTGTCAAGACTTAAAATAAAAATAATTAAAAAATACATTATAACCGCATCTAAAGCGTAGTTTTCTTTAGATGCGGTTATTTATATATAAAAATATGGAGTTCTATTTTCCCCAATACTTCCTGTCAAGGCTGCGGTATTGGATAGCTTGTGCGATATGTGATTTGTCGATAACCTCCGCCCCCTCAAGATCGGCTATCGTTCTCGATACTTTCAATATGCGATCATATGCTCTTGCTGATAATCCTAGTCTATCGAATGCCGCTTTTAAAACGGATTGTGCGCCGTCGGTCATTGGGCACATTTCATGTAAAAGCGCCGACGTCAATCTAGCATTACAGCTTATATTCAGTCCTGCGTATCTCTTCTGCTGAATCTCCCTAGCCTTTTGCACTCTTTCCCTTATATGGCTAGATGCTTCTTCCTTTTTTTCTGAAGAGATGCTCTCATATTCAACTGGAGCAACCTCTATATGTAAATCCAGTCTATCAAGCATCGGGCCTGAAACTTTGGATAGATACCTCCCCACTTGCTTAGGTGCGCAAATACATTGCCGTGTTGGATGCCCAAAATAGCCGCATTGACATGGGTTCATTGCTGCAATTAACATTATTGAACATGGGTAGCTAATTGTCGCCATAGCCCTTGAAATAGTTACTTTCTGATCCTCTAGCGGCTGGCGCAATATTTCAAGAACATTGCGATTAAATTCGGGTAGTTCGTCAAGGAATAATACCCCGTTATGAGCAAGTGAGATTTCCCCCGGTCTTGGAATTGAACCACCGCCCGATAATCCCGATGTTGATATTGTGTGATGCGGCGATCTAAAGGGCCTTACCGTCACAAGCGGATTTTCCTTACTTGTATGCCCGCATATAGAATGTATCTGCGTTGTTTCTATCGATTCAGCGAATGTCATTGCAGGCAGTATTGACGGGAGCCGCTTTGCAAGCATACTTTTACCCGATCCCGGCGGCCCAATTAAGATTGCATTATGCCCACCGGCGGCGGCGATCTCAAGCGCACGCTTTGCCCCTTGCTGTCCTTTTACATCAGCATAGTCAAGCGAATCAAAGTTTCTTGCATTTTGAGCAAAAAAGCTCTCCTGCCGTGGGATTCTACTATCGCCGATTAGATGCGACATAAGATCCAGTGCATTTTCTACACCATATACAGATATCCCCTCAACTACCGATGCCTCGAATGCATTTTCCTTTGGCACGAATACACTTTCTATCCCGGTGGACTTTGCACATAATACCATCGGAAGGACACCATTAACAGGGCGAATTTCACCATTGAGCGATAACTCACCGATGAAGGCGCATTTATCAAGGTCAACATCTAATGCGCCAGCAATTCTAAGCACTGCAATTAAAATAGGTAGGTCATTTACCGATCCCGACTTTTTTGTATCGGCGGGGGCTAGATTGACTGTAACTTTCGCCAATGGGAAGTTGACGCCGCAACTCTTAATTGCGGAACGGATCCTCTCCCGACTCTCCTTAATGGCGACATCCGGCAGTCCAACTATTTCAAAGCTGGGTACTCCTTTTGAAGCGTCGATTTCCACATCGACGGGGAAAGCATTCATCCCAAATAGTCCTAGGCTATTTATCTTCGCAAACATTCGATACTCCTTCTTAAATTCTCAATAAGTTTACATCTTTCTTACATTATACTACTTTTTTAGACTAAAAACAAGCATATAATCCCTCTGTTGTCAATATTCTAACATTGTGCAGATTGTTACTTTCAAATATCTACTATATTTTTCTGAAATTTATTGCAATTAAAACAGAAAAGTGATAATATATATACGTTAAATCAGTTTGTATTCTGATAAATTTGACAATAATAGAGTGATATTAAAATACTGAATTTGGAGATATAATATGAGTGGTTACGTAGGATTCGTTAATAAAATAGACAATGCGGAAGATGTTTTAAATAAGATGATGGCAAAAATTAAGCATCGTGGGCCCGACGGCGAGGGACAATTCCTTGATGATGGGATTGCATTAGGGTATGTGATTCTGAACACGAGCTCCACCGCACCGAATTGTCAGCCTATCACTGGTGCTAACGGCGATCTAGTAATAGCATTCAACGGTGAAATTTATAATCGGCACGATATAAGGGCGGAACTTGAGAAAAAGGGGCATTTGTTCTCCATAGGCAATAGTGCCGAGGTTGTGCTGCGTGGATATGAGGAATACGGTGTTTCGATACTTAATAAGTTAAGAGGGATGTTTTCATTCGTTATTTGGAATAAACATTCAAAAGAGATTTTTGGAGTGCGTGACTTTTTTGGCATCAAGCCGCTTTACTATGCTAATATGGGCGACTCCTTCCTATTCGGGTCGGAAATCAAGGCGCTCATCCCCCATCCGCACTTTAATAAAGATCTGAATCTAGATACGCTAGAAACATATCTTACATTCCAGTATTCGCCAACTGAGCAAACCTTCTTTAATAATGTCTATAAGCTCCCACCTGCGCATTATTTCTTATATAAGGATGGGGATATGGAAATTCAGCGATATTGGGAGGTTAACTTCAAGGCGGATCGCAACGGGAAAACAAATCAAGATAGGGCGCTTGATGATTATGTAGATGAAATTGAAAAAGCAATGACCGAATCCGTCGCACTCCATAGGACTAGCGATATTGAGGTCGGCAGCTTCCTATCCAGTGGTGTTGATTCAAGCTATGTTGCGTGTTTATCCGGTGTCGATAAAACATTCACTGTTGGTTTCGATAATGAGCAATACAATGAGATTAGCTATGCGAAGAATTTTGCCGATCATATTGGCACTCAAAATATTAACAGGGTTATAAGCGCAAGTGAGTATTGGGATTCACTACCGAAATTGCAGTACCATATGGATGAGCCTCTAGCCGATCCGGCGGCGGTGGCACTTTACTTTGTGTGCAATCTAGCATCTGAACATATTAAAGTTGTCCTATCGGGCGAGGGTGCCGATGAATTATTCGGTGGCTATAATGTTTATAAAGAACCGATTGAGATGAGAATATATAATATAATACCCATGCCAATTCGCCGATTCATCGGCAATATCGCATCGAAATTCCCCGGTAGGCGTGGGCTCAATTTCCTGGTTCGTCGTGGCAAAGCATTGGAAGAGCGCTTCATCGGTAATGCATATATGTTCTCTGAAAGGGAAAGAAAATCCCTCCTCAGCGTTCAAACGAATGCACCGTCACCAATGGATATTACAAAGCCATTCTATGATGAGGTCAAGGACAAGGATGCCATTACTAAAATGCAGTATATCGATATTCATTTATGGATGGCGGGCGATATTCTGTTAAAGGCGGATAGAATGAGCACTGCAAATTCGATCGAGGTGCGTTGCCCATTCCTTGATAGGAATGTTATGGAGGTAGCGGCACAAATACCAACTAGATTTAGAGTTAATAAGGAAAATACGAAATATGCAATGCGTCTTGCTGCTAATAGAAAAATTCCATCGGCGGCTGCAAATAAGAAGAAACTAGGCTTCCCCGTTCCGATTCGGGTTTGGCTGCGTGAGGAATCCTATTACAATAGGGTAAAGGCCGCCTTCACCACCGACACTGCTAAAAAGTATTTTAATACGGAGAAATTAGTTGATCTGCTTGATAAGCATCGCACGAATAAGGCCGATAATAGCAGGAAAATTTGGACTATATATATGTTCCTAATTTGGTATGATGAATATTTTGGTGAAAATTAAACTTCTAAAGCGAATGAGCACAGCCCTAGTTTAGGCTGTGCTCATTCGCTTTAGGTATTCTTAGGAATAGTCAACTAGCAACATCCGCAACTATTATCTCTTCCCGAACCGAATCCGTCGCCACAGCAGCAGCAAAGGATAATGATTAGAATGATAATCCAGCAGCAGTTACCCCCGCCAAAGTTAAAACCTGACATACTCGCTAACCCCCTTTTGTTTTATATTACATAATATGAAATCAGCAATATTGTGTTACAAATTATTTAATTTGCCACCGATTTATATAATCACTTATGATAATGGCGACTTTAGTGAAATACCTATATATCTTGAGCAAATCAAAGGAATACCAAGATATATGCATCTATTTTAGAATAATCATAGAAATTTAACCGTCATTACCCTTGACTTAAAAAGGATAATAATGTATAGTATAGTTAAGGTCAACGAAAGTCAAAGTCAAATTGGGGGTGTATCTATGAAACTAACAGATATTATAGCACGGGAAATTCTCGACATGCTTGAGAGCGAAGATGGCATTGCCCTCATACAACGTAATGAACTAGCGACACAAGTCGGCTGTGTGCCAAGTCAGATAAATTATGTGATCACATCACGATTTACACCGGAGCAAGGCTATACAGTTGAAAGCCGACGTGGTGGAGGTGGATATATTCGAATCCGCCGTATCCACCATAATGGGAATGAGGCGATGATGCACATTATCAATTCTATTGGCGACACACTGGATGAGGCAACACTTAGGGCTATTTTAGATAATCTAGTATACGATGATTTGATATCGCCAGAGGTGGCAACTTTAATTCTTGTTGCGACCAGTGATTCGGCATTGAAGCCACTCAACCATGAAAATAGGCAAATTATTAGGGCAAGGATTTTTAAGCGAATGCTGCTCAATGTTTAAAGGAGGAAAAATTATGTTATGTGAAAGCTGCGGTTTAAGGACAGCCAATGTTGCCCTAGAGCAAAGCATCAATGGTAAGAAGAGGTCTATTCGTCTATGTTCGCAATGTGCGGCAAAGGCTGGATTTAGCTCCCTATTCCAGAATGCTGGATTGAAGTTATATCCAAGCAGTCTAGAAAATCAGATCGGTAGCTTCTTCTCCAATTTGAATAATACCGGTACGCAGGAAAGCCGCTGCCCAGTATGCAATTCAAACATCTCGACAATTGCAACTAAAGGTAAAATTGGTTGTGCTAATTGTTATTCACACTTTAACGCAAGCTTGCTCCCGTCGATTCACCGGATACATGGCAATACCAATCATGTTGGCAAGGTGCCGAAATCCGCTGGCCCCCGCCTTAGAATCCGCAGTGAGCTCGCCTCATTGAAAAAGGATCTTGATCTAGCCATTGAGGAGCAGCGATTTGAGGAAGCGGCGACTATCCGTGATAAAATAAATGAGATTAAGAGGGGTGAAGATCTTGAATAAATGGTATCTTGATTTACATGAAGGTAGCGAAAACGATATCGTACTAAGCACAAGAATTCGCCTTGCTAGGAATTTAGAGCAATTCCCGTTCGGAGAAAATATAAGCAACGAAGACGCCATAAATTTAGCTGATCTAA
>JAAZLM010000094.1 GCA_012799315.1 Clostridiales bacterium
AAGTTGCATTTTCTTCATTGAAAAGTTAGTTAAGCTATGCGACGATTACGGTATGGCGACATTCTATTGGGATAATGGCGCACAAGTGGATAGGAATACCTATCAGTGGCGCACTCCAGCATTCTTAGATGCGATGAAGCGTGCAACAAGCGGTGAAGATTATACGGTAGAAAAACCGGAATTATAGCGGATTATAACGAACATTAGAGGAGGAGCAGCTTGAACATTATAAAGAGAACTATAACATTAATGCTTGTGTTAACATTGTCGTTAACAGTACTGACTGCGTGCACGAAGAAAGATAATGGCAAAATGAGGGACATCACTTCAATGGAGCTTGTTGCCGATATGGGACTCGGTTGGAATTTGGGCAATACGCTTGATGCTATACCGAATGAAACTTCATGGGGCAACCCAAAAGCAACTCAAGAACTAATAAAACAGCTTAAAAAGGACGGGGTCGATTCAATAAGAGTACCCGTCACATGGAAGGATCATCACGGCGCAGCGCCCGATTATAAGATTGATGAGGAGTGGATGGACCGTGTGCAGGAAGTCGTCGACTATGTAGTCGATAACGGGATGTATGCTATCCTAAATTTACATCATGATGAGTGGATAATGGACGCATCGAAGGATTATGATAAGGTGCTTGCTCGCTATAAAGCTCTATGGCTACAAATTGCCAATAGGTTCAAAGGATATTCCGACTATCTAATTTTTGAATCCATGAACGAGATAGGATTCGAAGATTTGCAACATGGTGAGAAGCCAACCCAAGAAGCATATGATATTCTAAATAAGTTGAATGACGAATTTGTCAAGCTAATTCGCAGTACCGATGGAAATAATCCTGAGCGACATCTTCTAATTGCGGGCTATTTCACCGATATAGCGAGATCCGTCGAGGGGACAGTGATGCCCGACGATGATAGAACAATTCTATCACTGCACTATTATACTCCGTGGAGGTTCTGCATTAATGGCACAGACGAGAATAACAGCACGGCATTCTGGGGTAGTGATAGTGATATTGCCGAATTAAAGCATTTGTTCAGCATGGTGGAATCCACATTCGTTGAAAATGGTATTCCCGTAATCCTTGGCGAATACGGTGTAAATCCGAGAGCAGATAATGATAGTAGAATCTTCTGGATCGAATATGTAACTAAGGTTTCTTACGATATGGGCATCGCACCATTCTTCTGGGATAACGGCGAGGAATTCGATAGAGCGACAAATAAATGGCGGACCAAGGGGCTAATTGATGCAATGAATAGAGCGACAAGTGGCAAGGATTATGAAGTGAAAAAGCCATAACCAAATGTTAATATAAGAAAAAAGTGTCATGACTGAGATAGTCATGACACTTTGATTTTGTTAGAGTAGAAATGCTAATATTAGTTTGCAATTTCTCCCCAGATAATTCCTCTTCCGTTCGTTGCTAGGAATACCCTTCCATATACATTCGGGTCACCTGTGATAGCAGCAATGTACGATGTTCCCCATTGATGTTCATCATCGTTAATGCGTATCCATGTTTCGCCCAAATCGTCGGAGCGGAATATGCCAAAGATATTGTTTATTGTGCCAGCTGCATAGATAGCATTGTAGCTATCAGCTGTTTTACCAGCACCTAGTCCAACGGCTTGAATTTCCTTATTGGTGAGCCTATCAGCAGAATTACCCATGTCATAAATTCTATATAGTCCATTCTTTCCTGCTGCCATTATTTCACCCTCATGCCCTGGAACAGATCTAATTTGAGTTGTTTCAGTTACATTAACTGAACATTGTGTGAAGTTCTTACCGGCATCGGTACTGATGTAGATAGCGCTAGAAGTGAATGCATAGAAGATGTTCTTATTCACTCTATCGGCGGCGACTGTTGCGCCACGTGGCAATCCATTAGGTGTAATCCATGAACTACCTCTATCTGTTGAATAATATGTATTCGAGCCATTAGATGTCATGATAACACTACCATCGGTATTAACTGCAATCATAACTTCATTATAATCGCCGAATCCACCGGGAACAGCGCAACGTGTCCACGTATCGCCGGCATCGGTCGAATATGCAAGTATCGTATTGCCACCGCCACGAACAACGAAGCTAGGATTATCCCATGCAAATTCAATACAGGTTGAGTTACCATTACTTCCATGATCGTTCGCATTCGGCGGTGCTTGTGTTAAGTCCTTATGGGAGAATCCATCGATATCGCCCATTGCACTATATAGCTTCACATCGCCCGTTTCGGGAACTGCAAGGTATAGAACAGCTGTTTCTTCAATGCCCTTACAATGCGCACGAACCTGAACCCTTGTATCCGTAGTAATATCGGTTAGATTGCTTGCGAAATAGATAGTTGCGCCCGTGCCCCAGATTAATTCATCTGAATTGAATGGGTTGATGTTAACGTCGCCCATCATCCAGCCGAGCTTCGCATAATCTTCTCCCCATACTAGCCATGGTGATTCTGAGAAGTCAAGATCGAATCTATTTCTAGTAAAGTCGCCGTCAGCATCGTTATCGAAGAAGGAAACCCATG
>JAAZLM010000095.1 GCA_012799315.1 Clostridiales bacterium
GATGTTCCCGAACCGGCTCAAAACTGTGGTTCAACTGCAATCCCGAACATCCCTACCATTGGTTCTATCTTGAATGGGTGAAGAAGTGCGATGAGAAAAACACATTATACCTACACTTTACAATGGCCGATAATCCATCTCTCTCCCCTGCTATTGTTAAGCGGTATAATTCACTTTATTCAGGTGTGTTCCATGAAAGATTCATTCTTGGTAAATGGGCGGTGGCGACGGGTCTAGTCTATCCTATGTTCGATAAAAAGCGCCATGTTATTACTGATCTTCCTCATTGCGATAAGTTCTTCATCTCATGCGACTATGGTACGGTTAATCCATCATCGTTCGGTCTTTGGGGTCGACATGGATCAAAGTGGTATCGTCTGCGTGAATATTACTACGATAGTAAGGTGGGCGGTGTTCTGCGCACCGATGAAGAACATTATAGCAAGCTATGCGAATTGGCGGGTGATCTTGAGATTGAAGCGATCATTGTCGATCCGTCGGCGGCAAGCTTCATGGAATGTATCCGCAGGCATGGCAGATTCAAGGTTATACCAGCTAAGAATGAAGTCATCTCCGGTATTCGCCGTGTTAGCGAATCACTCCGCATTGGTCAGATGAAATTCAGCAGTGAATGCAAGGACACAATTCGTGAATTCTCGCTCTACTGTTGGAATGAGGGCTCCGATGCTCCTAAAAAGGAAAACGACCACGCAATGGACGATGTGCGATATTTTGTTAGCACGATCCTGCGTGGGCGTGGAGATGACTTCTTCGTTCTTAGTGCAAGTCGCAAATAGCGACATGAAAAGGAGGTGCAGATGTGGGATTATTTTCACGCAAGAAAGATAATTCAGCGGTTATCGTTCAAACGGCAAGGCAGGAAAATGCATTCAGCTTCATCGGTGCGAAATCGCCAACTTCAATTCTTGAAAGGCAGCTATACGATTCATTGAGGGAGACCGTCCCTATAATCGATGCGGCATTATCTAAATTAGTGCGTCTTGTTGGCGGATTCAATGTTATATGTACGAATGGCGCATATCAGGATTCGCTCAATGATTTCCTTGAGAATGTGCAGGTCGGTCTTACCGGACGTGGTATTCATCATTTTATCGATAGCTTTTTAGATGGGCTGCTCACATATGGCAATGCCGTTGGTGAAATTCTCATCAACAATAACAGCGGACAAATCGCAGGCCTATATAATGCTAGTCCGTGGAATATCGATGTTCGTCAGGGTAAATCCCCCGTCGATACACAGTATTATTCACGGGTTGGCGGTCTTGACTGGGCGAAGGTGAAATATCCGCAACTCATCTTATTTTGCGCACTCAATCCCCCAACTTCCAGCCCGTATGGCGTATCTGTTCTGCGAGGGCTCCCCTCTATTAGCAATATTCTAATGAGGATATATGAATGTATCGGTCAGAATTTTGATAGAGTGGGCAATGTGAGATATGCAGTAACTTATAAACCGTCGGGCGATATGGATAAGGCATATGCTAAGGAAAGAGCAATGCAAATAGCGCAGGAATGGTCAAGAGGTATGTCAAGTGCGCAAGATGGTCAGGTAAGGGATTTTGTATCCGTTGGTGATGTTTCCATTAAGGTGATCGGTGCAGAAAATCAGCTTATTGATACCGATATACCTGTTAGGCAGTTGCTTGAGCAAATCGTGGCTAAGCTATCAATTCCGCCGTTCCTGCTCGGGCTGAATTGGAGTACGACGGAGCGAATGAGCAAACAGCAGGCGGATATCCTAACTTCCGAACTGGAATTCTACCGCCGGCAACTCACTCCCGTCATTCGTCAAATCAGCAATACCTATCTATCAACATTGGGGATTAGTGGCGATGTTGAAGTAGAGTGGCACAATATTAATTTGCAGGATGAAGTCGAATTAGCGAATGCAAGGCTTGCAAATGCGCAGGCAAAAGAAATCGAAGCTAGGATATGTGATGAGAATTAGAAAGGGGGTAGGAACATGGAAAATATTAAATGCAAGAGCCTAGAAATCACCGACGATCTACTTGTAAAGCTTAACCACTTTACAAGGCGCAAGCACAATGCTGATGAGGTTTATATATTCTCGGTGATACTGTGCGATAATGAAATCGACCGTGACAATGAGCGATTTTCTATCAAGGCGCTTGAGGATCTTTCAGAACTATTCGTTGGCAGAACGGGTATATTCGATCATAATGCTAAGGGAAGTAATCAAACTGCAAGGATATTTGACTGCTGCGTCGAAGTCGATAAAACACGAAAAACATCTTTCGGGCAGGAGTACACATACCTTAAAGCACTCGCATATATGGTCAAGACGAATGCCAATACCGACTTAATTAAAGAGATTGATGCAGGAATCAAGAAAGAGGTTAGTGTGAGTTGCTCCGTCGCAAAGCAGAATTGCTCAATATGCGGATCGAATCTAAAGCGTACTAAATGCTCGCACCGTGTCGGCAAATCCTATAACGGTGAGATCTGCCATGTCATTCTCGATCAGCCTACCGATGCCTATGAATGGTCATTCGTCGCTGTCCCATCGCAACGGGCGGCGGGAGTGACAAAATCCCATCGGGGAGAATTGACTACTGGCGCACAGAAAATCAAGGCGGCGGAAAAGGGCATTTCACTAACTGCGGCGGAAGTGCGTGAAATCGCCGCCAAATTAGATGAACTCGATGAGATGAGTATATGGGCAAGAAATTATCGTGATGACTTGCAAAAAGATATTGTGAGGCTCGCATTCATTGCGTGCCCGTATATCCCGAAGGAATTAGTTGAGGCGACGGCTAAATCTCTATCAATTCCACAATTAAAGCAGCTGCGAAACGCATATGCGAATGGGAGTAGCAATAATGTTAGCCCGCAAATACTCGGGAATGCAGAACAAATCGAAGATAACGAAAGCTTCAAACTATAAAAGGAGAGATTAATATGGCAATTTCATTTAGTGGCATAGGCGATATTACGGCAACATTCTATGGCAATGTTGAAAAAGGCGATATTGTTAGGATTTCATCAGCTAGAACGGTTTCAAAGGCGGTGCAGGGTGGCGAATTCTTCGGTGTGTGCAAGGCAAAGCGCAACGATATATGCGCCGTCATGCTGCGTGGATTCGTGACAGTCGGATATAGCGGCGCTGCACCATCGATCGGGAATGTCAAGCTTGCCTTTGCTGGTGAAAACAAGGTCAAAGTTAGTGGCACCGACGATGCAGAAGTAGATGTTCTTGTAGTTGATGTTGATACCACTGAAAAGACAGTCACTATTTTACTTTAAGAGGGAGAGATGTATATGTATAAAGATATTAAGGTTGATAAGAACCTATATAAAATCGCAGGGAAGTCCTTTACTGAGGCGCTATCGGCACTCGATTCAAATGCAAATTATGAGGATACGGAGCTTGCAAATCTTGATGCTTTTGAACGTCAGCTAAAGAGGTTCAATATCAAAGTATCGGGTAAGAATTCCGACACGGTGGAAAAATTCTTTGCAACGTCTAGCTCGGCGGCGCTATTCCCCGAATTCGTATCCCGTGCAGTATCGCAAGGTATCCGAGATGAGAATATTTTATCGGAGATGGTGGCGGCTATCACCCGTACGAATACCTATGATTATCGCAGCATCACTAGTATCCCCGAAGATGACGATGTCACTTTGAAAAAGGTCGCTGAAGGGGCAATTATACCAACTACTGAAATCCGCCTCAATCAATCGCTTGTGACACTAACTAAAAGGGGCAGAATGCTCAGCGCATCGTACGAAGCAATAAAGATGCAAAGAATTGACTTGTTCGCTGTCACATTAAGGCAGATCGGTGCCGCTATTGCAAGGGCGCAGCTAAAAGATGCTATTTCACTCGTTATTGAGGGGGCGCCCGATACTGCCGGCGCTGAGCAGATCCAAATTGCTGGCGATGAGCTATCATATTCCGATCTAGTCAACTTCTGGAGCAGATTTGAAGATATGAATTTGACGACTTTACTCGCATCACCGAATAATATGTCTAGAATCTTGCAATTTGCTGAGATTCGTGACAATTTCGGCGGCGACTACATGACAAGCGGTAAAATCAAGTTGCCATTCGGTGCTACACTTATTAAGACGACTTGCCTTGACGATAGCAAGATAATCGGCCTTGATAAAAGCTGCGCACTTGAGATGGTAATTGCACAGGATCTATCGCTCGAAAGTGATAAGCTAATTGATAGACAGTTGGAGCGCACTGCTATTACAACTGTTGCAGGATTCTCAAAGATATTCACCGATGCATCAAAGGTGTTATCACTAGTATAGCTAGAATTAACGCAGGGCGTATCAAATTATATAGATACGCCCTTTAGTTTAAGTGAAAAGGAGAATTATATGGACTTAACTACTATATGTGAAATTACATCCCTTTTGTCGGGGAGGGATCCAAAGGATACTATCGGCTATTTGCCCGTGATTAAAGAGGCAATTAATGAAGTGCGCAGAATGTTAAAAGATCGGCACGATGAACCCATACATTGTGATAGGCTCAACATGGTATGCGCCGCTGTCGCTTATTATAGGCTTGCATTGATTGAAGCATCAAGGGGAGATGCGGTAGCGGTGAAACTCGGCAACATATCAATGGACGGCGATCCTAAATTAAGGCTTGAAATTGCAAAGGAACTGCTATCCCACTATCTAGAGGGAGCAAGTGATATTCTATCGAACGATGACTTCGTTTTCAGGAGTGTGATTTAATGAATATAGCTACTAGCATTGGTCGACTAGCATCGGATTACGGCAGTATCGTCATTGCTGAAAATGGCGAATCGGCAAAGGGAATTTTCCCCTATGGGGACTATCTCACGGGGCGAACATATCAGAATAGTGCTGGGAATTCGCCCGATAGAATCACATTCATATGTGAGCCGAATTCGCTCAAATTACTGCAAAAGGGCGATGCTCTTACAATAAATGATCAGCGATATATTGTAAATAATATTGAGCGGATCCGCTTTCAAGGTGTGGAGGTTTATCTATCTTTATTGTTAAGTAGACCATTGGAAGATGAAATCTCCTACAATGGTGTCGGATTGCCAATAAGAATACGCAGTTATAACATCAAGAGAGGGACTAAGATTGAGAATATCTCCACCATCTCTAGTGGCATATTCAATGAGGGTGCTGGCAGTGAGCCTGTCGAATTAGTGGTGAGCGGTTATGTAAATAGGGGCGAATTAATCTCTCTCTCCTCCCTCCTTGATTCACTCAGCGATAATAATTCGCATCTGTTGCAAATCGGCGATATTGAGTTAAATTCCATCATAGGCTCATATCGGCTGGACAATTCCCATGATGATATTCTGTGCGAAATCACATTCACGCAAAGCAAATCGATAGGGGGATAGCAATGTCTTTAATCGTAAATGCATCAACTATAACGGGTGAGGAAATTACTCTTGATAAATGCCTTTCCTTTAATTTTAAGAAAGATAGGTACCACCCATCGGCGATTCTGAGTGCAAGATTCCACCTTAGCCCGAATGATTGGGTCACCGTCGATTACACATCAATTACCGCAACTCTCGGCGGTCGTGTAATATTAAAGGGCTATCTTGAAAAGGGCTCTATTACAATGACGGCGGCGGGATATATCTGCACAATTAGGGCAAGGGCAAAGTCCGCCCTCCTCGAACAGAATCACATCATGCCGGGCACATATTATAATATGACTTTAAATAAGCTAAATTCCGACTACATTAATCTTAGTGGAATTAGCTTCCAACCATCGACAAGGGCGCTCAACTACATTGTAATTAGGGATAGTGCGTCAATGTGGGAGGCAACATCCCATATCTGTGTGAGGAATTGGGATTGCCTACCCTATGCAACATATGATAATGAGATTAGATTCGGGTTGCCGACGAATAACCACCAAACTACGATTAATGAGAGTAGGATAATCAGCGCATCGGTAAAAGCAGATAACTCAACAAGTATTAGCAGTATTTATATGAAAGATACTAGCGGAAACTACGGTGCGTATTCCTCACACAATACCTATCCCCAACAAAGGGGGATTGTGCGCATCAAACATATTAATACCGATCTAACTTGGCTTGCGAATATCACGCAGGGACTCAAATCAAAGCTCGACTTCTCAATGAGATATTCTAGGGCGAGGGAGATTAGCTATCACGGATTCGGCGGTGAGGATATTTATGAGCCGGTAAATATGGATAGTTCCATTATGGGTATAGGTGATGGGCAATTCCGCCCGCACGCAATCCGCATTAAGGGCGGTAGTAGGGGCATTGTGACGACTTTAACCATATACGATGATTACTATTCTGGGCGCAACACATAGTAGGGAGGGATTTATATGGATGTTTTTCTTGCTAGAACGGAAAAGCTTGAGCGTGATACAGAATTGCTTTTCTCAAAAGTGAATGCCTTCGCTATATCGCAGGCATGCGTTGACGAAAAGCTATCGAACATCATGACAACTCTCAACGAACTGAAATCAAGCGTGAGCGAATTGAACCGCTTGCCGATTAAAAGATGGGAGACATTTATCGGTGCTGTAATTTCCGCATTGGTTGCTATGGTGATGGGATTCCTCTTTGGAAGAGGGATATGAATTCTATATGCATTGCATCCTAGATTTTTGCTAGAATGCAATGCATAGAATTTACCTATTTTGCGTATAATTATAGTAGAAATATGTAGTGAGCAAATAAAAGCATAAATCTTTCAATTTATCCTTGACAAATGCTTTTTGAGGTGATATAATAATAAAGCACCTTAAGAAAGGCGCAACTAATTTCATATCGCGGAGTGGAGCAGTTCGGTAGCTCGTCGGGCTCATAACCCGAAGGTCGGCAGTTCAAATCTGTCCTCCGCAACCAGTTTAAATAGCCGCCAAACCCTTTGTTCATGGGGATTGGCGGCTATTTTTATGCCCACTTATAAACGGTGCTCCGATAGTGTTTTTATAGCTTTTTATAGCTTTTGGTCCGTCAGTACTCCGTCAATCCTTAGCGGACAAAATCAACATTGCTATTGCATTCAGCATTGTGACATCACTTCTTCAACTAGCTATTGTACCGCAAATGATACATCGTCTAAGTCAAGTGAATACTAGCCCTAATCAATGTGGGAATCAGTATTCAAACACCGATCATCTTATGCCAAACGCACCACTGTGAGAGTTGCACCTGCGCCACCCTGTAACACAGCTGCACCTAAAAGACCATAAAGCTGAAGTGTTAGGAGGTCGCCTGCAGTAAGTTCTACTATAGTCGTGGCGGTGTAATTTGATACGGAAATAGCAGGAGCGAAAACAGATCCCGGTATTTCCGCACCATTTAGAAGCACTCGGCTCGACATCAATAGAGCTGCTGTGACACTAATATTATAAGTTACTAAATAAGTGCCTGTTTCAGGAACAGTAAAAGTACTGTCCGCTCCATCAACTGCAAACCCATCTAGATTCTGGTTATTGGGCAGCGGCACTGCCGTTCCACCAAGTATTACCTCAATGGTAGATCCTGTAGTATTCTGTGCATTCATTGAAAACTCGGTAGTGGATGGACCTGTTGGACCAGTCGGACCTTCGATACCTTGTAGTCCTTGTGGACCTGTTGGACC
>JAAZLM010000096.1 GCA_012799315.1 Clostridiales bacterium
AATTAAGTTCTGAATAACACCCATGAAAATTCCACCGACAACTGCGCCGACGATGCTACCCCTGCCCCCTGCAAGAGATGTACCGCCGATACAAGCAGCCGTTACCGACGGCATAACCCAATCAGCGCCGACAGTAGGTTGCGCTGTTCCAAGCCTGCAAGTCATAAGTATTCCAGCAATACCAGCCATCGAGGCAGAAATTCCATATACCATTGTCGTTACTTTATGCACCTTAATCCCTGCGATGCTTGCGGCATTCTGATTGCCGCCGACAGCATAAATATATCTGCCGAATGGTGTATATCTAAGCATATAAGTCCCCACTAAAGCAAGAACTATCATTGCAATTGCTGGATATGGTAATATCCTGAATAGTATGCCCTGCCCTAATTTTGTCGCTTGTGCGGGCATTCCCATTATAGGTGAGCCCTTTGTCACGACATAAATGATACCTGTAAAGATAGATCCCGTCGCTAATGTAACAACGAATGGAACCATGTTCATTTTTGTAATTAGAATGCCATTAATAGATCCGCATATGAATGCTAGAGCCAGCACTAATATAATCGCCAGCCACCATGGTATTGAAGTGTTGACCATTAGCCAAGCCGATAAGATCCCCGACATTCCAGCTACTCCTGCAACTGATAAGTCAATTCCCCCTGTTAATAGAACAAGAGTTTGACCAAATGCCACCATCGTTGTAAATGATATAGTGCGGCTCAATGTAGTTAGATTATACTGTGATAGAAAAGCCGGTTTAATAAATCCGACTACAACACATAAGACAACTAAAACTATGCTAATCATTCCAGCAGTCGGCATATCTAAAATGTTGAAATTTTTCTTAGCCGAAGCACTTTTGTTCATATCTACGCCTTCCTTTCCTTTGAAGAAAATACAATGTTTATTTAAATGCCATTTCTAGAATATCCTGTTGTTTTAGATTCGTATTTTCCCGAATCCCTTTTACCTTGCCCTCATGCATTATCATCAGACGATCCGAAAGGAGGAGTAGTTCCTCATGCTCCGACGATATAATGATTACTGTCATTCCTTGCTCTGTCATCTGTCTAATCAATTCGTATATTTCTCCCTTAGCATTGACATCGATTCCTCTTGTTGGCTCATCTAATATTAGAAGATCTACATCCTTAGCCATCCACCTTGATAAAATGACCTTCTGCTGATTTCCACCCGATAAACTCTGAATCGGTGTTTTTGCACTAGGTGTTCTAATTCTCATTTTTTTGATATGTTCATCTGTTATTTTACTTGCTTTCTTATTATGAATTTTGATGCCTTTAAATAGAACATCGTAGATGCTAACTACCATATTCTCCATTACTGAAAGAATTGGGAATATGCCATAACTCCTGCGTTCTTCTGGAACATAACCAATACCGAGCGAAATTGCTTTTGATGGTGAATTGATCTCTATCTCTTTACCATCTAAGTAGATTCTACCATCGCTCTTTTTCGTGAGTCCAAAAATTGCATTTGCTAGTTCCGTTCTTCCCGATCCGACTAATCCGCCAATGCCGAAAATTTCGCCCTTTTTCACATTGAATGAAACATCACTGAATTCGCCACTGCGTGTTAGATTCTCTACCCTTAAATACTCTACATCTTCAATTTTGCGTTCTTCTTTCCTTAACTTCTCAACCTTTTTACCCGCCATTTTCTCTATTAAGAAGTCTTTTGTTACATCTTTTGTATCGCCGACATAGACGGTGCAACCATCACGCAGAACAGTGATTCTATCCGTTGTTGACAATAATTCTTCTAAATGGTGGGAGATGAACACAAGTGATTTACCACTTTCTTTTAGCTTTTTCATTAATTTTAGAAGGAATTCCGCCTCCGAATTTGTTAGTGAGGCTGTCGGCTCATCGAACACTAATATATCGGCTCCCGTAGTTAATACACGTGCTATTTGCACTAATTGCTGTTG
>JAAZLM010000097.1 GCA_012799315.1 Clostridiales bacterium
AATAGATATATTACGGGAGTCGGCAAATACGAGGATAGAATAATTTTACTACTGGATTCTAGTAAAGTTCTTAGCGAGGACGAATTAGATGATATTTCAATGGGGCTATAATATTTTATAAAAGGCAAGCGTATAACTGATATTAATTTCTTCCAACTAAGTCTTGTGTTATTTGCATAAATATGATATAATAACCTTAGGGTGAACTGGACAATATAGCTATATAAGTGAGCCTACCACCCAATTAAAGACATAGGAGGCCTAAATATGAATGTTAAGTTATTTGCAAAAAAGATGTCAATACCCGAGGATTTTAGCAAGGTAGCCGATGCGAAGCTTAAGAAGTTAGATAGGTTTTTTGGTGATAATGCCGATGCAACCGTTAAGCTTACCCCGCAAAAAGATGTTGTAACACTTGAAATTTCCGTAAAACATGATAGTATGATATTCAGGGCTGAACAAACATCAGAAGATAAATACGATGCTCTTGATGCGGCGGTCGATAAGATCATGCGCCAAATTAGAAAGAATAAAACAAGACTTGAGAAAAGGCTCAGGAGCACAGCATTCGATGTTAATGCCACTGAAACAAATAATATAGAAGAAGATGAATTTAACGTAATTCGTCGTAAGAAATTCTTCCTTGCACCGATGGATGTTGAGGAGGCAATTCTACAGATGAATTTACTAGGGCACCAGTTCTTTATGTTCCGTGATGCGCATACTGATGAGATAAATGTAGTGTATAAACGAGCGGACGGGAACTATGCCGTAATTGAACCAGAGTAAAAGTTTTTAAGATACCCCCTTATTTTAAAGCTAACCGCCGGACATTATGTTCGGCGGTTAGCTTTAAAATAGATTTAATTAAATGTGAAGGAGTCGAATGTAACTAGTAGATCAATATCGGGGATCGATACAGAAATAACTGTATCATCTTCTGGATTTATAGTAAGAATATAATTGCCGACGTCGGTTTTACCGTTGATAATAAAATCATCACCACTGCTTTTTACATCGATGCCACTCTGCGTCGCCGCATTGTCAATAGCACCAATTATAGAAGATGCTATCGCCTTAATCGGTAGAGCACTCTCCGATATTGAAAAGGAGAATCCCTTATATCCGACCTTTACATCACCTTCACTATAAGAAAGGGAGATGTCTTTTAGATTCTTCGGCGATGTAAATTTAAGATCCCATACACCTGCGCCCGTGCGTTTAATTTCGGCAGTGGCGGACAAATCGCCATAATTAATATCGGCATTGCAAGTGAATCCCCGATTCAAATCGGGGGGCGTTGGGCTATCTTTACCTTTACAGCTAGTTAATATCGACAGAGATAATACTATTAGTAATATGCAAATTGTGATTTTCCTCAATGTAGATAGAGTAAAAAAGGCAGTCTTTTTCATATACTCATCCTTCCTGCAAATACATATAGGATACGGATTAATTGGACTATCTTTCTAGCAGCCCGAATACGGCAGGTAGCTCCGCAATTATATCGCTTGGCAACATTCCCTGCATTGAGGATCTATCAGCGATGCGATCGGCGCATAATCCATGTAGGAATACCGCCATTGTCGCCGCCCTTTCGGCGCTGATGCCCTGCGCTAGGAATGCACCAATCATGCCCGACAATACATCTCCACTACCGCCCCTTGCTAGGCCTGCATTACCATTGGTATTGAAATAGACCTTGCCACTGGGCAATGCGACAATGGTGCATCGTCCTTTTAGCACGGTGGTAATGCCCATCTGAACAGCGAAATCACGGGCTAAATTGTGCCGATTTGCCTGCACTTCATCAGTGGTGATGCCCAGCAGACGAGCCATCTCCCCGGGGTGGGGAGTTATGATTATATCCGCATTTGTATCCTTTAATATATCTATGTCATCAGCAATGCAGTTTATACCATCGGCATCTAAAATAATCGGCACATTGGCATTTCGAATGACTTCTCTTACTATAATTTTCGTATCATCAATGATACCGATGCCCATACCAATGGAAATTGCCTGTGCCGTATGCAAGTTTGATTCTATCCTATCAAGGCACCGATGCGAGATGAAGCCATCGTTATCGGATTCAAGCGGGAGGAAGAGCGATTCATATATTGAGCTAGATAGAGAAGATATTACTTGTCTTGGTGCTGCCAATGTGCAAATCCCGACACCACTGCGTAGTGCCGCCAGTGTTGAAAGGGCGGCAGCTCCGCTCATGCGCTCACTACCGGCGATGTTGAGTAGTCGCCCATAATCGCCCTTATGTGAAGATGGATCCCTACCGGGCAGGGAGTCTTTGACCATGTCGATCGTGATAAGACTAGCAACATTGCCCAGTAGTTTAATTGCCTGTGCGGGCAATCCAATTTCGACAACGTGCACTTCCCCGAGAATATCACAGCACGGCGGGAGTAGTTGCCCTATCTTCAATGCGCCGAACACGATAGTTTTATCGGCGACAATGCTATTATCTGCAACTTCGCCAGTATCGGCATTACAGCCGCTTGGAATGTCGAGTGCATATATTTCGCCGTGTGCCGAATTGGCAGCAGTGATTATAGTCGCCATCTTATCGGGCATATCACCGTGGAATCCTATCCCAAAAATAGCATCAATAATGATATCGGCGGATCTAATCCTAGAGAGAATGAGATTAATATCGAATGATAAATCGAGGATTTCAATTTGCATCTGCTTACAATAATCGTACATACTTTCTGCCGATTCGGTAAGAGGGAGCGAATTCATCATAATGATAGTCACATTATCCGACAATTCGGC
>JAAZLM010000098.1 GCA_012799315.1 Clostridiales bacterium
ATATCCGTTCTTTGGAGTATATAGCGGATAGTCGATAGTCGATGAGGCAACTGCATTGCCCAGTTCATCGAATAGTACGGTTTTCGTGCCCGATGTTCCGATATCCACACCGATTAAATAAGCCATTAAGCACCCTCCATTTTATAAATATAGTTTTATTTAAAAGTTGTCCAGCACTCAGATTATGAATGCTGGACTTTCCCATAAGGGCATTATAACATTAAGGAATACCTATCCAAACATAATGGAATTCAGTATATTCTCAAGATATTCTTGTCTGCCACTCTTCAATGTTGTAACATCGCCCATTTCAAGAGCGTATTTCTCAAGATCGGCCATTGTAGCCTTGCCGCTTACAATATCGGCGCCAATGCCGGATTTATACGATGAATATCTATCTTCAACGAATTGATCCATGCGCCCATCTTCAATTAACTTATGAGCAAGCCTTAGACCAAGTGCGAATGTATCCATACCAGCAATATAGCTATGGAAGATATCTTCATCTTCGAATGAACTCCTGCGTGCCTTAGAGTCGAAGTTCAATCCGCCGTTAGTGAAACCGCCAGCCTTAATAACTTCATACATACATAGAACAGCATCATACATATTGGTCGGGAATTGGTCGGTATCCCAGCCTAGCAACATATCGCCTTGATTTGCATCGATAGAACCGAATACACCGTTCTCTCTAGCAACACGCAGCTCATGTTGGAATGTGTGTCCTGCTAGTGTAGCGTGGTTTGCCTCAATGTTCATCTTGAAGTCTTTGTCTAGGCCGTATTTGCGTAGGAATCCAAGAACAGTAGCAGTATCGAAGTCATATTGATGCTTTGTTGGCTCTTTCGGCTTAGGCTCGATATAAAAATCGCCCTTAAATCCGATGCTACGTGCATATTCGACCGTCATTCTCATTAGTCTTGCCATATTGTCAAGCTCAAGACCCATGTTAGTGTTGAGCAGTGTTTCATATCCTTCACGACCGCCCCAGAATACATAGCCATCCCCGCCTAAACGAACGGTGATTTCTACTGCTTTTTTAATTTGTGCAGCTGCGAAAGCAAATACATCGGCATTACATGATGTAGCAGCACCATGCATATAACGTGGATTGGTGAAGCAGTTAGCAGTACCCCAAAGAAGTTTCTTACCACTGTTCTTCATCAATTCTTCTAGCAAATTCGTGATCTCATCTAGTCGGGCATTTGTTTGTGATAGATTATCCGCCTCAGGTGCGATATCCCTATCGTGGAAGCAGAAATAATCAATATCGAGCTTCTCCATTAGTTCAAAAGCTGCATGAGCCTTCGCTTTATAGATCTCCATTGAATCTGTTAGACCAAAGCATTTGTCAGCTGTGCCGGCACCGAACATATCGGTTCCATCTCCGCACATTGTGTGCCAATACGATAGAGCAAACTTGAGTTGCTCACGCATTGGCTTCCCACCGATGATCTCATCCGGATTGTAATAGCGGAATGCTAGGGGATTAGTTGACTTTGAGCCTTCGTATTTGATTTTGGGTATGTCTTTGAAAATTTCCTTCATTTTATATCTCCTTTCAATCTATACCTTTAGGAATCTAAAGGTATGAAAATAACGAATCGGGGAAGAAACCCAGCATCGTGGATTTCTTC
>JAAZLM010000099.1 GCA_012799315.1 Clostridiales bacterium
GGTCAGGTTCTACCTTCTCAACTCCAAGAGTTCCCCCGCAAACTAGTATTCAATTCAGTTTTGCAAAAATAAAAGGAGCCTCCCCATTACTAGGAAAGCCCCAAACAATAATTCCATGTCCGAATGCTTCCCTACGCTGGTATTAACCAACAGGTTCAAAGGGTCAGGTTCTACCTTCTCAACTTCAAAAGAAGTCCCCCTGCATATACTTCATTCTATCAAATTATATTGGATAAGTCAAGATAAGAGTCGAATCCTAATTCGCTCTAATCGGGATCCCTATCCGCCGCTCTCGAATCCCCACTATCGGCGACAACAACTTGCGAACCGCCATTGCTCTTAGCTATATATAATGCATCGTCGGCCTTCTTGAACAATTCTTCATAGGTTATTTCTTTATCAAAAATTGAAACTCCCATACTAAGATTGATCGGGATTCCTTGCGACAATTCTTGAACATTGTGCTCTAGTTGTTGGCATTTTATGCGAACAAAATCAACGGAAGGGATATTCTGCATATATACGATGAACTCATCACCGCCGATTCTACCAACAATATCACTCTGGCGGAATGTGCTCTTCAACCCTTGACTAATATACCCTAAAGCTAGATCGCCCTGCAAATGCCCATAGCTATCATTGATCTCTTTAAATTTATCGCAGTCAATTATTATCAACGCATCAACTCTATCCGGATCCTTATCACCCATCATATTGATGATTGCTTCCTTCGTTGTTGAGGCATTATAAAGGCCGGTTAACCCATCTAATTGCGACTTAACGATCAGCAGCTTTCTTTCCTTTTCCTCCTCGCTAATATCGGTCAATTTGCCTATAATAGAATGAACCTTACCGCCGAATTCCCGCAAATATGAAAAGTACATTTTATATATACCGATGTCCCCATTAAGGAGTGGTAGTTCTATAATATGGCTGCTTTGCGCAGTTTCCTTATCTCTAATGTCTTTAACAGAATTCTTCAACATATCGCTTATTATGTCTTTGCTATTATCGATGTCGATTTTCGTATTAACCTTATCGGATATTTCTAATTTGTTCGTCTTAATCTCATACTCAAATAAATGTTCCTTCGACAATTGGGATAGGATTACATATCGTTTATTCACTATGTTTAAATTCCTGCCTGTGCGAATGCACGAATATATGCCAAAAATTAATACAATGATAGTTATAAATCCCGCAGTGAAAATCGTCTTACCATAGGCATTAATAATCATATCGAATGTGACCGTTCTATCCACTTGCGATGCGACATCTAGGATCATTGAATCCATGCGACCTTTGTCAATCGATTCAATTGCTTTATTTATAATTGAGAGCAGAACTTCATCATTATTTTTCACGCCAATACAGTATTGGCGCTCCTCTTTTCCCGTTGGTATTATGGCGATATTACTGCAATTATTTTGCAATGTATAATATGCAACAGAATATGCATTGCCATATCCGTAATCGGCGTGGCCCTTATTCACTGCGATTATAGTTGCTTCTCTATCGTCATAATAGGTAGTGCGTTCTTCCTTTATCCCATTCGGCAGCCTGACGTCCTTTATCCCAGCAAAGGCTCCATCATCTAGATCTTTTGGATCGCAGGATCTATTATAGAATAGCACTGTATCAGATTGCAAATAGGGCGCTGATAAAATTGTGTCATGTAGAGTATATTGATTTAGCACACTGAAGTATATATCGGCATTTTCACTATACGCATCTTCAACTGTATCGAATAAATGGTACTCAAAGACAAGTCCGGTCATTTCCGATATTTCTTCAAGCACATTTATTGAGATACCTTTAATTTCGCCATTAGAATCCGTATAATGCAGCGGCGCCGCACCGTCGTTCGAACTAGCTTTCAGAACTTTAGCATTAGCTATATATTCTCTTTCCAGCTCGTTAAAGGCAATTCCTTCAGCTTTTACTGGCATAGCAATTGCGGTAGAAATACTAACTGCAACGATGAATACCAAAAAAAGCTGTGCAAATATATTTATTTTCTTTTCCATAACGGTCTCCTGAAAAAGTTATCACCGTGTCTAATAAAACATTACGACTTTAGTATAACAAAATATTAAAAATACCACTACCCCCAAAATTTAAGGAGGTTAGCGGCATTATGAAAGGCTAGTCAGAATAAATTTACCACATATTCAGAGTCATCACTCACAAATGCAGCCAATCTATCTTATAAAGTCTAGGCTATAATCCTTCTTTTAAATCGCCAAGACGATTCTCCGCCTTATCGATGCTTATATTAATGTTGGCGTGTCTATCTTTTGATTCTTTCATCATGATACGGCATCAATAAATTCTATCTTGCTTTTCGCATTTAACCCAAATAAAATTCGAACAGCTTATAAAGATATATTACCATAAAAGCGCAACCAATACAAGCTTAAAAATGAAAGACATTTTGCAAATTCCCCTTGAATTTTACCTATGATGAAAAAAAGATTGCCGAAGAAAATCGGCAATCTTTATCTGGCGGAGAAGGAGAGATTCGAACTCTCGCGCCGGGTTACCCCGACCTACACCCTTAGCAGGGGCGCCTCTTCACCAACTTGAGTACTTCTCCATAGGTGAATATTGGCAGAGAGGGTGGGATTCGAACCCACGGTCCCTTACAGGATCACTAGTTTTCAAGACTAGCTCCTTCAACCACTCGGACACCTCTCCATATATATAGCTGCCCGATATTTGTTCGGGCGACGAATTATATAATATCATAAATTGGGGTAGTTGTCAATGGGAATCTGCAAAAATTATAAAGAATTTTCTGGGGGTAATTTCACATATTCATGCGCCCACTCTAGAAGAAATCTCACCCCTTGAAAGTTGGATTTTTCAAGGGGTAAAATGCTATTATGTTAACATATCGAATGTGCAGTTGCGCAGTTTTTCCTGCACAGTTTGCGTAATATCAAGGAATATCGCCCGTGTGGAACATGGCTCCTCATCACTGCAATTACATTCATAATCATCGGCTAGGCAACGGCTGAAATAATATGTACCCTCGACAGTTTCAATAACATCGAGCAATGTGATCTCATGCGGCTGTTTATCAAGCTCATATCCGCCGTGCGTACCCTTGAATGATTTGATAATCCCGCTTGCAACAAGTTTGCTTAAAATTTTAAGCGAAAATCGCAATGTTACGCCGGTTTCTTCTGAAATAGAGCGAGCATCCATTCGCTTGCCACTTTTTGCTAGACATGAAACAATACGAATTGCATAATCAGTTTCTAGAGTAATGTGCATTTATATACCTCATTTTCTTGCTAAGATCTTTATAATAATCAATCTAGGAAGTCCTTTAACTTCTTACTTCTGCTAGGATGGCGCAATTTCCTAAGCGCCTTTGCCTCAATTTGACGGATGCGCTCCCTAGTTACATCGAATTCACGTCCAACTTCCTCTAATGTGCGTGAGCGCCCGTCCTCTAGTCCGAATCTCAGTCTTAGGACTTTTTCCTCCCTATCGGTTAGAGTCGACAATACATCACCTAATTGCTCCTTAAGCAATGTCAGCGATGCAACATCGGCAGGAGCGGGAGCATCATCATCGGGAATGAAATCACCTAGATGCGAATCTTCCTCCTCACCGATCGGTGTTTCAAGCGATACGGGATCTTGTGAAATTCTAATAATTTCACGCACCTTTTCAACAGTCATATCAAGTTCGGCAGCTATTTCCTCCATGCTTGGCTCATGCCCATTCTCATGTAGGAGTTGGTTGCTAACTTTCTTCACCTTGGTAATTGTTTCTACCATATGAACCGGTATGCGAATAGTCCTTGCCTGATCGGCAATTGCCCTTGTAATAGCTTGTCTAATCCACCATGTTGCATATGTTGAGAATTTAAATCCCTTTGTATGGTCGAATTTTTCTACAGCCTTAATCAGGCCGAGGTTACCCTCTTGAATTAAATCAAGGAATTGCATACCTCTGCCAACATATCGTTTTGCGATACTAACAACTAGCCTCAAATTCGCCTCCGCCAAACGCTTTCTAGCGAATTCATCCCCCTGCTCCATTCTAGTAGCAAGTTCAATTTCTTCCTCCGCCGTCAAAAGTGCTACTCGACCAATTTCCTTCAAATATATCTTGACAGGGTCATCAATTGAAATAATATCGGTCGTCGGGGCAGCATCGGGCTCTTCATCTTTAACATCATCATCGTCATCATCGTCGGGTGTGAAATCCTCGACAATTTCGATATTGAATGCTTCAAAATCATCATAAAGCTTATTCATTTGCTCAACGTCGAAGTCAAGCTCCTCTAAAGCATCTGTAATTTCTTTTGTAGTCAATTTTCCAGATGCTTTTCCTCGCTCCATCAGTTCAGCAAGAGCATTCTTTTTATCGTTGTTCATTTTATTCACCATATCTTTCTGGTTGCTATATTATATATAAGTAAATTCTATACTTATTAAAAGATAAACGTTATCCATGATTTTGCTGGGACTTTAATTTATTTTGTAGTGCAAGTAGTTCTTCGTCGCTCATATTAGCTGCACTTTCTCTTGTAATACTATTTTTATGCGATAGCAGCGTGTCTATATAATCCGATAGCAATTCTGGGGAATTGTTAACATCATTATAATTAGCTAACATACCTGCTATTTTACCCATTTCATCTGCAGTAAATTCGCTACCCAGTGCAGAAAGATTTAAATTTATATTATTTTGGAGTTTTATTGCGACAGCTTCAAACACTTTTCGATTGAAATCGGTAACAAAGTCCTCAAATCGTATTTTCGACAATATGTAATCAATCGAATTGGGGTTCTTGAATGTATAAGCAATAATACCTTCTTCCGCCTTAGCCTGCAATGGGAATTCCACGGCTTGCGGGTTAATTTTATCTCTACTGGCACCTGATTTAGGCAGTAGTTCCCTGAATTCTTTTTTTTGCTCACTGCGTCGCCGTCTTTTAATCAATGAGTTTACTTGAATGAGAATTGCCTCTTTCGATACGCCGAGTTCGGTTGCTATCCTTGAAGAATATACATCTCTTTCAATGCTGCTTGGCATATTGGCGATGATGGGAACACATTTCTTCAAGTATTCGACCTTGCCCGAATCCGAATCAAAATCAATACCAATTTTCTGCTTATTCAACTCAAATTCAAATGCATTATCCGCATTGTCGAGAAGTAATTTAAATCTAGTTACACCGTTCTTCTGAATATATTCGTCGGGGTCCTTTGCGTCACCCATTTTGATAATTCTTGTGTTAACGCCGACTTCGCTAAGAAGATTAATTGCCTTATGCGTTGCAGCTTGTCCAGCGCTATCGGAGTCATAAGCGATGATTACCTCATCTGCATATTGCCCCATTAATCGGGCCTGTTCTTTAGTCAATGCTGTTCCTAGAGTGGCGACTACATTAGGGAATCCTGCACTGTAAATTGCAATTACATCCATATAACCTTCTGCTAGAATCAGTGTCCTAGTTTTCGCCGATTTCGCAAAATTGAGCGAAAATAGATTCCGACTTTTCTTAAAAACAGGAGTGTCGGAGCTATTTAGGTATTTTGGGCCATCACCATCAAGCAACCGCCCGCCGAATCCTATCACATTCCCACGCAAGTCTATAATGGGAATGATTATTCTATTGCGGAATACATCGTATAAATTGCCTTTTTGACTTCTGGCAACTAAATATGCGGTGATTAATTCATCTTCGGAATAACCCTCCCGCCTTAAATAGTTTCTCAAGCTGTCCCAAGAATCGGGCGCAAAGCCAATACCGTACTTCTTTATAATATCTGCGGAAAATCCACGTTTATGTAAGTATTCAAGACCTGCCTTGCCAATGGGGGAGTATAGCTGCGAGTGAAAGAATCTTGCCGCCTTGCGATTAATTTCAAGAAGGCGCATTTTAACCTTCGCCGTTTGATCGTTCTGAACATCTTCCGGCATTGGTAATCCAGCTTTTTGCGCTAAAAATCTCAGCGCCTCCATATATTCAAGATTTTCAATCTTCATGATGAATGTGATCACATCTCCGCCCGCACCGCAACCAAAACAGTAGAAGCTCTGCGTTTCGGGGAATACGGTACAAGATGGAGTTTTCTCCGAGTGGAATGGACACAGGCACACAGATCCGCTGCCTTTTCGCTTAAGGTTTACATATGACGACATTGTCGATTGCATATCATTATATTGCTTTAATCGTTCTAAAAAATCTTCCGATATTGCCATATAAA
>JAAZLM010000100.1 GCA_012799315.1 Clostridiales bacterium
CAAGCAATACTACCTCTATGGGGTAAAATGCTCAACGTCGAAAAAGCACGTCTTGATAGAGTATATGGTAATGATAAGCTAATGCCGATTGTAACGGCACTTGGCACAGGAATTGGCGACGAATTCGATATTACTAAGTTACGTTATGGTAAAGTCATCATAATGGCGGATGCCGACGTTGACGGATCGCATATTCGCACATTGCTACTAACATTCTTCTTCAGATTTATGAGGCCATTAATAGAGAATGGAAATATCTACATTGCACAACCGCCACTTTATAAGGTTTATAGGGGCAGACAGGTGCGTTATGCATATACGGAGGAAGAAAGAGAACAGTACATCAAGGAATTGGCTGGTGAGAATAATCTCAAGGTCGACATTCAGCGCTATAAAGGTCTTGGTGAAATGAATCCCGAACAATTATGGGAAACAACGATGGACCCGGAAAGAAGAACTATGGTGAGAGTTGAAATGGAAGATGCTATAAAGGCGGACGAAATTTTCACTATCTTGATGGGGGATAAAGTAGCTCCAAGGCGGGAATTTATAGAAAAGAATGCTAGGTATGTTAAGAATCTTGATATATAGGAGGGCATATGAACGGATTTAGCAATGAAGAAGAATTCCTATTTTTCTTCGATGAGGACGGAAAGAGGAAGAAATCAAATACTGACGAATATCCGCATACGGAAATAAATTCGATTGAAGAGCCTATTGACATCGATGAATATGAAACCGATGAAGATACATTGGAATCATCGCTAATGGGACTCAAGGCGATTAATGAAGATGGATATTATGAAGTAGTAGAAAGTGATATTATTGACGAGGGTGAGCCGCTCATTACATTTGAATATGATCTGACTTTAAAAGAAAATGACGATGCATTCAGGATCTTTCAGAAAAAATATGTAATGAGGAGAAGTATTATTTATACGATAATCTTCCTGATTTTGGCGGCATTCTACCTTGAAAGTGTAATCAAAACACCGAATTATACTCTAGGTTATGGACTCTTGGGAGTTTGCATAGCTATTATATTCTATGTTTGGTATAATCCCGTCAAGATCCGTCGCAAGTTAATAGAAGCATTATCGGATATAAAAGACGATAGATATACTTGTGAAATATACGATGAGTATATTAAGATAACAACTATACTGCCGGAGGAACAAGAAGAAGATGTTATCCAGAGTGAGCCGACAAGACTATATTTCGCTATTGATGATTTCGAGATAGTTAATAGCATTGATATGTTCATAATTTATGTTAAAAAGCAAGTTATATATATATTGCCAAAGAGATGTATCGAGCAGGCGAAAATAGATCAAATTGATAGGATATTTGCCGCCCGTTTAGGCAATTCATATTCAAAGGCGGGACAGCCAAGGCAAGTAAAAAGCAAAATTTAACATAGACAAAAAAGATTAAAAGTTAGGAATGAGAACTTTGGAAATTGATAGAAGCAGGGTAATAGTTAGAGATATAGAAAAGGAAATGAGAAAATCATATCTTGACTATTCTATGTCG
>JAAZLM010000101.1 GCA_012799315.1 Clostridiales bacterium
TCTGAAGATAATAGCGCACCGAAAGCACCGACAAATCTCAAACAGGTAGAAGAAACTGCTGAACTAATTACAATTACGTGGAAAAAAGTATCGGGAAGCGATATAGATTATTTTGTTTATGTAGATGGAGTGCATGTTAAGGATACGAAAGATACAAAATGTAAGCTTGAAAAAGATGGTTTATTCGCAGATAAAAATACGGTTAAAATTACTGTAGTGGCTGGAAGAAACGGTAAAAGATCAGGTCACAGTAATGTGTTAACTTTAATAGATAACAGCAATCAAGGTGGCGGTGACACTGAGGATGACGAATAAGGGGGAACCCGTGGTAGAAAATAAGATTAGCATGAATGGCTTAATAACGAAATCCATTGGGGGCATCTATTATGTAGAAGCCCCCAATGGGCTTTATTCCTGCAAGGCAAGGGGTGTATTCCGTAAAAGGGGCACAACACCGCTAGTCGGTGATAGGGTAGAGATCGATGTTACCGACGAATTCGAAGGAGTAATAACAAAGGTGCACGAAAGAAAGAACGAGCTTGTGCGTCCCCCTCTTGCGAATTTAGATCAGCTAATATTAGTTGTGTCCACTTGCGAGCCGATACCGAATTTGCTAATACTGGATAAGTTAATTGCAATCGCCGAGCATAAAGGCATCGAGCCGATTATTGTTATAACTAAAATCGACCTAGATGAACATGAGCCATTGCAAGATATATATTCAAGCGCTGGATTCGATGTATATATTTCCGATAATATCAAGGGCGACAATGTCGATGGAATCACTGCATTGCTTGAGGGGAAAATCAGCGGATTCGCTGGAAATACTGGTGTTGGTAAATCATCATTGCTCAATGCCATTGATGGCACATTGTCGATTGAAACAGGCGAGATTAGCAAGAAGCTTGGCAGAGGGCGGCATACAACCCGCCATGCAGAACTTTACAAACTGGACAATGGAGGATATATTGCAGACACTCCCGGATTTTCAGCGCTTGAAACGGGAAGATATGATATTATCTTAAAAGACGATCTTGAACATTGCTTTAGGGAATTTGCGCCCTATCTTGGGCAATGCAAGTTCCGTGATTGTGCGCATATCAAGGCTAAGAGCTGCGCTATTCAAGATGCAGTTGAAAAAGGCGAAATCGAAAAGACACGTTATGAAAGCTATGTCTTAATGTATGGTGAGGCGCAGCAAATTAAGGAATGGGAACTATAAACCGCCATGGAGGAATTAGAATGAGCAATTGCACAATTATTTCCGCTGGGGATATAGATGATTTTCATGCGTTAAAATCATCCACCTTAAATTCGTATATAATATGTGCCGACGGTGGATATATTCATGCAGTCAATGCGGGAATATATCCCGATGTTGTAATTGGCGACTTTGATACTTTCACGGGGGAATTGTCCACCGATATTGAATGTATTCGGTATCCATCGGAAAAAGATGATACCGATACAATGCTTGCAATAAAACTTGCGTTAGAGCGTGGCTATAGGAATATCAATATCTTTGGTGCGATGGGTGGTAGATTCGACCATACATATGCGAATATTCAAGCACTTGCCTATGCGACTGTGCACGGTTGCACTGCGAAAATAATCGGCGGTGCGGTGACAATCACGCATATCAAAGATGATAGGATAGTGCTACCGAGCATGAACGGTATCTTTTCGGTATTCGCATATTCAGATATTTGTGAAGGTGTCACCATATCGGGAGCGAAGTATCCGCTTGATCGTGCGACTATTACTAGCACATTCCCAATTGGCACGAGCAATCAGTTCAACGGTCAAGATGTCGAAATCAGCGTTGAGCATGGCTCATTACTAATCGTAATTACTAAAATATAATACCCGAATCGAATATATACACCAATTTTGCACTATGTGAATATAATGTAGTATCACGGTATAGGGCAGGTGGGAAAATGCGGAGGAAACGATCTAGGAATATCCCATTGCTAACATTGGTGATTGGGTGCGTGCTATTGTTGCTTTTGTTTTTCCCATTCAAGATAATGTTGCTTATTTCAGGAACATTTTTCATTGCAATTGGCATTTGGATGATGGGCAACTGCAGGCGATAGTAATTCGATTTAAATGGGGGTCATGAGATGAAGATAGTCGTTGTGAAAAGTCCTAGATTTCTTAAAGGCATATTAAGATTTATATTCGGTATAAAAAAAGAAGATATGTAACTACATAGAATTGCATGAATTAAATAGCTCATCAGGTGTAAAAGGTGCGAAAAGAAGATGGATTAGGGATACCTTTCCATCTTCTTTTCATTTGCATAAAAGGGCGGGGGGTAATTGACCGCCGATATATACGATAATGCGCCGGAGTATAAAATTATGCTAAAAATTGATGCTAAATGTTAGATGGATTCACAATTGTATTAACATTAAGATAATGGTATAATATATTTTTAAGAGAAGTACTACTGAATTTAGGAGGAGTATTAAGATGGAGACAACACAATGCAGCCAATGCGGGGTAATACTAGATGCGGCGGATGTAAATTGTCGATATTGTGGTGCGCCACTTATAACGAACAACCAGAATCCCAACACAGACAATTCACAAAACTACATTAGCAGCGAGCCAGAAACACAAGAATTCACAACAAGTCAGCAAGTAAACGAGAATTACAACAAACAAAATGACGGGCAGAGTAATTCCTATCAGGGGGAGATATTGCCCCAATATCAGCAAAATCAATACAACGGGCAGAACTACCAATACGGGCAGCAGCCATATAATCAGCAGATGTATGGACAGCAATATGGGCAATATCCAGTATACGGAGCAAAGAGCAAGGTAGCGGCTGCATTACTTGCATTCTTTCTTGGTGTATTCGGTGTGCATAATTTCTATCTAGGATATATAACTAAAGCAGTCGTGCAATTAGTTCTTACGGTAATCGGGATTTTCACCCTTTGCCTTGTAGTTGGCGGCTTTATAATTTTTGCAGTCGAGATATGGGCATTTGTTGAGTTTGTCATGATTCTTGCAGGTGGTATTAATACCGATGCTAGGGGCATTCCACTGCAAAATTAGCGAATAACTCAAATACATATGGGCAAAATACCCATAGAAATTAAATCGTTTTTGTAGAATAGTATTAATGATTACAAATTTGGTTAAAAAGGCTTGCTTTATAGTCCTTAACATGGTACAATATTGTAGAGAATTAGAAAGATTAA
>JAAZLM010000102.1 GCA_012799315.1 Clostridiales bacterium
AATGACGACGCCGAGAATGATGTGAGCAAAATTAAGAGGGAACTCGGGCTAAATGTCTATGCCACCGCCGAAAATTGCATGGATGCCCTCTATGAAAAATATGATTTAGATGATCGGTTCACTGAAGAGGAGAGGCGGACTATTGCCGGTATAAGATATGAGATGTTAATCAATAATTTCTCAATGGATAACCGCTTCACATTCGCAAAAGATATATCTAGTCAGGCAATGCTAAAGGTCAAGGAATTAAGCTATGTTCTTGGCGGAGTAGATATTGCTGAGGAGGCTGTTCGTGTCTACAAACAGGGGGATGTCGCTCCCCATATAGTCGGGACTGTTCGCTCAATTAACGAAAAGGAATATGCCGAAAAGAAATCTCAGGGCTACCGCATTAATGATCAAATTGGTGATTTTGGCATTGAACGTGGACTAGAGGAATATTTGCGTGGCGAGGATGGAGTGCGCTCCACTGTGCAGAATTCCTTTGGTGAAGTTATTTCCAATGAAATGACAACGCCGGTAGTCCCCGGTAATAGCATTGTTATGACGATAGATATTGACTTCCAAAAAAAGATACAAAAGGCGCTTGAGAATCATATTAAAGCGCTGCAAAAAGAGAAAGATAATAAAAGCGCACGGGATTGCGATGCTGGTGCTATTGTTGTGCTAGATGTTAAGACTGGCGCAGTCCTTGCTAGTGCGACCTATCCTAGCTATGATTTAAATGACTATATTGATAATTATAGTGAAGTTCTCTCCCGTGAGGGTAAGCCGCTCAACAACCGTGCTATCAATGGGCTATATCGCCCCGGATCAACATTTAAGACGGTGACGGCTCTAGCCGCTCTGCGCTCAGGCTCAATTACAGATAGCACTATATTCAACTGTACTCACACATATAATCACTATCCGAACATCACCTTTAAATGCGTTGGATGGCATGGAAATACCGATGTTGTCCATTCGATTAGAGTATCTTGCAACATTTTCTTCTATGAGGCTGGGCGATATACTGGCATTAACGAAATTGAAAAGACAAGTCGTGAGCTCGGTCTAGGACAGGATTTGAATATGGAAATTTACAATGAGCCGGGCACATTATCAAGTCCAGAAACATCTAAATTACACGGTAGGACTTGGTATCCTGCCGATATTGCGCAGGTATCAATCGGGCAGCTAGATACCTATATTTCCCCCATACAAATGGCAGTTCAGGCGATGACTCTTGCTAATAACGGTACAAGGTACCGTCCACATTTCGTCAAGGGCATTTATGACTATAATCTTGATAACCCCGTTCTCTTGACACAGCCAATTGTAGAAAACACTATCGATGATGCTAATGATAGCTTTGAAACAGTGCGTGAGGGCATGATTCAAGTTGGGTGGAATCAACTCGGCGGCGGAACACCGAATGTCGGATTCCCGTTCGACGTTGCTCTTAAGACGGGTTCGCCTCAGGTTTCGCAAGATGTATTCCATTCTGCTATGGTGGGATTCGCCCCGGCAAAAGATCCTGAAATAGCATTCGCACTTATACTAGAAAAGGGCGCACGTCCGAACCTCCTCACTAGGGACATTCTCAACGCATACTTCAATTAAATCGGAAACACAATATGCAATGTGTTTTTGCTCAAAAAAAAGTTGATTTTTAATGCACTATATACAATATAGTAAAATGACTAAATTTATTTACCGATATCACTTTGACAAAGCGATAATATATGGTAGAATATAATAAGGTACCTTTATATAATGCGGTATGTTATTACCTTAAATTCGAGATATGACTGAATTAATGCGATAAACGCAAATACACTAGAAAGAGGGCTTGAAATACATGGCAAAAATTATTGCTATTACTG
>JAAZLM010000103.1 GCA_012799315.1 Clostridiales bacterium
CAGGTGAGCTAATCGAATATGCTGCTTGTAAAAAGATCGCCGAGCGATTAAGGAACGACTATATTGGGTATGATATTTTTGTCAGGGAGCAAATGCGTATTGAGATTGATAGCAAGTATAAAAGGATCCATTCGGCCAACGAGCTGATCGATGCCTTTCTAGGGGCGGCAGGACGAAAAAGGCGGAATATGCCGCTTGAGGCTGAAATTTTTCATCCGATAGTATCTAGGGAATTCGTTTCCGTAACATCGAAGATTATATATGTTCTACGGCATATGTATAAAAGCGGCAGCATTGCAATGGACGAGCTTTTCGATGGGCTTGATAACCGCTCCGAATGTGTTGCAACCTTTCTAGCTATATTGGAACTATCAAAAACGGGGCGAATTTATATTAGCGACGATAACAAACGTATAGACTTCTGCGGCAGGAACAAACAACACAGGCAAGAAGAGGTGGTGACTTAATGCAAATTGATGAGAAAGTATCGATTATTGAGGCAATCCTATTCGCCAGTGGTGAAGCAATCGAGATTGATCGCCTTGCCGAATCGTGCGGTGTGGAGGAAGACGATGCTTTGAAGTTAATACAGCTACTCAATGATAGATATGATCAAATAAGCAGTGCGCTGCGTGTATTGAAACTAGGGGAGAGATATCAGCTAACAACGAGGAAGGGATTCTCACCATATATTCAGCTAGCACTTGAGAAAAAGAGAGAAACCCCACTATCGAATGCAGCGCTAGAGGTTCTAGCGATAGTAGCATATAACCAGCCCGTCACAAAGAGCTTTATTGAGCATGTTAGGGGAGTGGATAGCACGGGAGTTGTATCGAACCTTATCGAGCGTGAAATGCTTGAGGAGGCGGGCAGGCTAGATGTTCCGGGCAGGCCGATTTCATATCGGACAAGCGCCAACTTCCTAAGATGTTTCGAGCTATCGAGTCTTGCGGATTTGCCCCCGCTACCGAGCAATGAGGAACAGGTCAGCTTCGACGATATAGAACCATAGCAAATTGAGGTGGTGATTGATAATGCAGACATGGGCATGGATTTTGCTTGGAATTCTAGTAATAATTTTGATCATTCTAATGTTATCACTCACACTTGCTATATCCTATATTGATGGTAAGTTAACTCTAACATTCCGCTATGGTTTTCTACGTTTTAAAATTCATCCGCAAAAGGAAAAGGAGAAGAAACCGAGCAAAAAGCCCAGCAAGCTAAAGAGTTTTCTTCGATTCTCTAAAAAGAAGAAACGTAAGGGGAAGGATTCCAAAACGCAGAAAGATGATTCTACCTTAAATAAGGACGACATAAATTCAAAAGATGCGGATAAAAAGAAAATTAAAAAGGCAAAAAAGCGTACAAAAAAAGAGAAAAAGAAACTTTCTTACAGCCCGATGGAGATATATAATTTTGTAGTAGAAATGCTTGAAGGGCTATCAAGACCGATGAAACGCATTGTAAAGGGCATACGAATAACCGACCTAGATCTTGATTTCACTATCGGCGGTCAAGATGCATTTGAAACAGCATTATCGTACGGTAGGATTAGCGGCATTGTCGGCTATCTAATAGGATTAATCCAAAGTTTAATGACACTCCATATTAAAGAGATAGATATTGCCGCCGATTTCGATGCAGAAGAAAGTATATTCAATGCAAAGATGTTGATCAAGCTAAGGTTGGGGACATTCCTAATTGCGGCTTTCAGTATTATTTTCAAGATTTTTGTTAATACTATTAAGATGAAAAATAAGGACAGGTGATTAATATGAACGAGCATCCAATTAAGGGACTGATGGATACAACAATGAAGAATATCCGCAGCATGGTTGATGTTGATACGATAATAGGCGATCCGATAAATCTGCCCGATGGTACGATTATCATACCAATTTCTAAAGTATCTTTTGGGTTTGCGTCCGGAGGATCGGATTTACCAACTAAAACACCGAAGAATTTATTCGGTGGTGGAAGTGGTGCAGGCGTATCGATCCAGCCACTTGCCTTTCTTGTAGTATCCGATGGCGATGTAAAGCTAATGCAAATGACAGTTAACTCCAATACGGCGAGCGGAGTTATCAATCTAGTTCCAGAGGTAATAGACAAGCTAACCGATATATTTGGCAAAAAGGAAAAGAAAGACGATAGCAAATAGGCATGGAATACAAATTAAATTCTGATTGACTTCTGATATATTAGGCAAGTCCCCCTGCATAATATTCTATCGGGGGGATGCCATATGAAAAAAATATCGGTTTTAATTGCTTTGTTAATCGCTTTTAGCTCAGCTCCAGTAGCGAATGCTAGGGACGATATCCATATTTCGGCGAATTCGTCGATTCTAGTAGAAATGCAAACAGGTGAAGTTTTATTTGAAAAGTCAGCGCATGAAGTACGTGCAATGGCGAGCATTACAAAGATAATGTCTACACTAATCACAATCGAATCCGGCGACCTTGATACCGAATTTGAAGTTGATTCCAATGCAATTAAGGTTGAGGGCACGTCAATGGGATTGACGGAGGGTGATATTGTTACAAAGAGGGCACTATGTTATGGGATGTTGTTGCCATCGGGCAATGATGCCGCCAATGCGGCAGCGGTAGCTGTCGGCGGTGACATTGATGGATTCGTAAAGATGATGAATCAACGAGCTAAGCAGATAGGTATGAAGAATAGCAACTTCGTCACGCCGTCGGGACTTGATGCCGATGGGCATCATACCACTGCATACGATATGGCTATGCTAACTCGTGTCGCACTGAAGAATCCCGATTTTGCAGAAATATGTTCTACTAAAACTGCAAAAGTGAGATTTGGGAATCCGCCGCACGATAGATGGCTGAAGAATTCTAATAGAATGCTAAAGGCATATGACGGCGCTAATGGTGTCAAAACTGGATTCACCGACAAGGCGGGAAGAACTCTAGTTTCATCGGCTACACGTGACGGTATTACGCTGATATGCGTCACACTCAGGGCGCCCAACGATTGGGCAGATCATCAGAAATTGCTTGATTACGGATTTTCCAAAGTTGAGCGTAGAAAGATAGAAGTTGACTATTCCGAGCTATCCGTAGATGTAGTGGGCGGATATTCTAAAACTGTTGGAGTATTACCGCATAGGGAGCCATTCGCACCTAAAATAGGCGGTAAGGCAAGTCAATTTGATATTGAGATAAAGCGTGAGCAATTCGTGTATGCGCCCGTTAAGGCGGGGGATATAGTTGGTGAGATCGTATTCAAGTTAAACGGTGAAGAAGTCGATTCAATCAGCATTGTCGCATCGAGCGATATTGATGCTTATATAGCCGAGCAAAAAGAGAGTTTTTTCGATAAAGTTAAGATATTTTTTAAAAAGCTAATATAAATAAAGAAGTAGGAGTTTTAAATGGAGAAAGTTAGACTGCAAAAGATAATCAGCCAAAGTGGAGTTTGCTCACGGAGGAAGGCTGAAGAATATATAAAAAGAGGGAAAGTCACCGTCAATGGGCATCCTGCAAAAATTGGCGATAAGGCGGATCCTTTAAACGATATAATTGCAATATCGGGTAGGCGAGTGCAAATAAATAAAAAACCATCGTACTACTATATAATGATGAATAAGCCAAGAGGATATGTAACAACGATGTCCGACGAATTTGATAGGAGAACTGTAATAGACTTGCTAGAAGGACTTGATGAAAGAGTATATCCTATCGGGCGACTTGACCGCAATTCTGAGGGGTTATTACTTTTCACTAATGACGGCAAATTCGCAAATGATATAATGCATCCAAGCCGCAAGGTATCTAAAACATATAGAGTAACTATTCCTGCAAATGTCACGGAGGAACAGCTTGTCAAGTTATCGACAGGTGTTGTAGTTGATGGCAAAGAAACAACACCGCTGCTAGTTAATGTACTTAGCGAATCGGCTAATCGCACCGTATTACAAATAGTTATTAATGAGGGGCGCAATCGACAGGTTAGAAAGATGTGCATGGCGGCGGGGATGGAAGTTGCCCGCCTCAAGAGAACAAATATCGGGCCGCTAAAGCTAGGGATGTTAAAGCCGGGCACCTATCGTGAACTAACTAAGGAGGAGTTGCGTGCAATACGCAACGCAATTACAAAGGAAAAATAACAACAGATTAGACTGACAGGATGTGTGCTAATGATTGAAATTAAACCGACTGACAATATCGCAAATTACAAAGATAAATTAGAAGAACACGGCATATCTAACGATAATGCCATGATTATCGTGGCCGAGGATGGCAAAGAAATTGGGCATCTAATATCTTATATAGAAAATGCCATTCTCCATATCGTGGAGGTGGAATGCGGCGATGATATCTATTTATATGATGGTGTTGTTCGTGCGGCGCTGAATTCTGCCATGACACGCAATATCGATAAAGCACAATTCCATGTAAAAGATATGGGAATCCTTAAAAAACTATGTTTTGTGAAAGATGGCGAAGAAAACATTGAAAGCATAATGAAGTTTTTAAGTAAGTGTAAAAGTTGTAATATTGATAAATAATCACTTGTTATTTTATTAACAAAAGTGTATACTTAATAGTAATGGTTTTTTTATAATATCATGTTATTTACAAGAGTTTCCCCATAATGTGTAGGGAATTGACACATGCTATATTTCCCTCACACGGGATTGGGGTTTCAATAGAATA
>JAAZLM010000104.1 GCA_012799315.1 Clostridiales bacterium
AGAATAATATTAATTTCTATACAATTGACGGTGTCGAAACAGCGAGAGAAATCGGACTTGGTGGAAGAATTAATACTATCCTACAATCGGCATTCTTCAGCATTGCTGATATTATTCCTAGAGATGACGCAGTTAAATACATGAAGGATGCAGCGACTGCCTCATTCGGTAGCAAGGGTGAAAAGATCGTTAAGATGTACCACGATGCTATTGATAGGGGAGTTAGTGGAGCGGTTAAATTCGACGTTCCAGCATCATGGGCAAATGCGACCGGCGAGGAAGAGAAGTTCATCGCTAAGGGCGATCGCAAGGATCTTGTAGATTTCGTTAACGATATCTTAATTCCAGTCAATGCACAAAAGGGAGATGAACTACCGGTATCTGCATTCAAGGGCAGAGAGGACGGAACATTCCCACAAGGATCCGCAGCATATGAGAAGCGTGGAATCGCTGTTGATATACCATGTTGGATAGAGGATAATTGTATCCAATGTAACTTCTGCGCATATGTTTGCCCGCACGCAGTAGTTCGTCCAGTTGTAATGAATGAAGAAGAAGCAGAGAATGCTCCTGAAGGCATGAAAATGCTACCGATGATAGGCATGGCAGAGAACAAATTTGCTATCACATTCTCCGCACTTGACTGTACAGGATGCGGCTCATGTATAAACGTTTGCCCTGGTAAGCGTGGCGAGAAGGCACTTGTATATAAACCGCTTGAAACACAACTTGATCAGCAGGAGATATTCGCATACGGTCAAAGTCTAGATGTTAAGCCTGAAGTATTTGAGAAGTTCAAGACTACAACAGTTAAGGGAAGCCAATTTAAGCAGCCGCTGCTTGAATATTCGGGTGCTTGTGCTGGATGTGGTGAAACTCCATATGCTAAGCTTGCTACACAGTTATTCGGTGATAGAATGTTCATCGCCAATGCGACAGGATGTTCATCAATTTGGGCGGGATCCGCTCCATCAACACCGTACACAGTTAATAAAGAGGGTAGGGGCCCCGCTTGGGCGAACTCCCTATTCGAGGATAATGCTGAATTCGGTTACGGAATGTACATGGCACAGCAAACACTCCGTGAACGTGCTGCTGCTAAGGTTGAAGAACTTGCAAATAGTGCATCGGGTGATCTAAAAGTAGCTTGCGATGAATATCTATCTACAATGGATGATAAATCGGCAAATTCTGCAGCTACTGATAAGTTAGTCGCCGCACTTGAGGCCGACGGATCCGATGCTGCTAAGAAGATCCTTGAGTCGAAGGACTTCCTATCGAAGAAATCAATGTGGATATTCGGCGGTGACGGATGGGCATACGACATTGGATTCGGTGGACTTGATCATGTAATCGCATCGGGTGCCGATGTTAATATCTTAGTATTCGATACTGAAGTATATTCAAATACAGGCGGACAATCGTCCAAGGCTACTCCGACTGGCGCAGTTGCACAATTCGCAGCCGCCGGTAAGGAAGTTGGCAAGAAAGATCTAGCAGCAATTGCAATGAGCTATGGATATGTATATGTAGCGCAAGTTTCACAAGGAGCTAACTACAATCAATGTCTAAAGGCATTCAATGAGGCTGAGGCATATGATGGGCCATCTATCATTATTGCATATGCTCCATGTATCAACCATGGTATCAAGGGCGGATTACAAAAGGCACAAACCGCAGAGAAAGAAGCGGTAGAGGCTGGATACTGGCACCTATTCCGCTACAATCCTGAATTGAAGCTAGAGGGCAAGAACCCATATTCACTAGATTCTAAGAAGCCGACTGCTGATTATAAGGACTTCATCATGAATGAAGTACGTTATAGTAAGCTTGCACGTGCTAACGCAGAAAGAGCAGAAGAATTATTCGATAAGGCTGCTAAGGCGGCGGCGGACAAATATGAGCATCTTGTAAGATTACAAGAGCTATATGAGCCGATCGGTGAATAATAGATACTAACAATTAAGAAAAAGCCCGTGGAATTTTATCCACGGGCTTTTTGCTATGCATTAAAACTAAAATATTGTGTAAACTATCACGGATCTTTATTGACATTTAAGCGATAATAACGATATAATTATAGAGTGTATAATTATGTTGCCATTTAACAGATGTTGAACATAGTAAAAATAAAGTGGGATACATATAGTTTAGGTAGTATAGGAGATGTGAATTTGGGTGAGGAACAGGGCATAAAGAGGAGAGTCCCCCTAATTGATGAATTGAGGGGTTTTGCAATAATATGCATGGTGTTCTACCATGGAGCGTATGACCTTGTTGTCCTATATGGATACAATATTCCCATCTTTGAAACGGATTTCATGGATGCGC
>JAAZLM010000105.1 GCA_012799315.1 Clostridiales bacterium
GACTGCGTTGTAATTGTAGCGACAATCCGCGCACTCAAATATAATGGCGGCATGGATAGAGCGGATTTAAAGCAGGAGGATCTAACCGCCCTTAAAAAGGGATTGTGCAATCTAGAGGTGCATATTGAAAATATGAGTAAATTCGGCGTACCTGTCGTAGTTGCGATCAACCGCTTTGATACCGACACGGATAGAGAAATTAATATAGTGGAGGAATGTTGCAGGAGGCTCGGCAGTGAATTCGCACTTTCCGACGTATTTGCAAAAGGTGGCGAAGGCGGCATTGAACTAGCTAATAAGGTTATTGCAGCTTGTGAAAAGCCGGCGGACTTCAGGCTATTATACGATGTCAACCTACCTATAAAAGATAAACTAGCTATAATAGCTGGGGAGATTTACGGCGCCGACAATGTCAACTATTCTGTAAAAGCGGATAAGGCAATTAAAGAGATAGAAAGACTTGAACTAGATAAATTGCCAATTTGCGTTGCTAAAACGCAGTATTCACTATCCGACGATCCTACAAAACTTGGCCGGCCGACGGGATTCGATATTAATATCAGTGATGTTAGGGTGCAGTCGGGAGCAGGATTCATTGTAGTTATGACTGGCGATATAATGACGATGCCGGGACTGCCGAAAATACCATCGGCGAATAATATCGATGTCGATAAGGACGGTAATATTTCCGGATTATTTTAAAGTGATGTGATAGATTATGAAATTTATTTCCCGTAGCGTTAAGCAGACGGAGGAATTAGCATTCAAATTAGCAAAAAGATTGAATAGGGGCGATTGCATTGCCTATCGTGGAGGACTTGGAGCGGGTAAAACCGCATTCACACGGGGGCTTGCTAAGGGGCTTGGGATAGAAGATGATGTAATGAGCCCGACATTTTCACTTGTCAATCAATATGAAGGTGATGTAATTCTATATCATTTTGATATGTACCGAATCGAGAATGAAGACGATTTATATATGACAGGTTTCTTTGATTATCTTGATAGTGATGGGATTCTAGCTATTGAATGGAGTGAGAATATCCAATCTGCTCTGCCCGAAGATACAATATATGTAACGATAGAAAAGATGGATAACGATGCGAATACAAGGCAAATCACAATACAGGGGAGAGAGATATGATAATTCTAGGGATAGATACATCGGCAAAGACATCGACAATGGCGGTGTGCAGCCAAGATAAAGTCATCGTTAGCGGCGCTGTACATACGCAGCTGACACATTCCCAAACATTATTGCCAATGGTGAAAAGTATGCTTAATTCAGCATCAATTTCTCTTGACGAAATTGATGCGTTCGCCGTGTCGATCGGGCCAGGCTCATTCACGGGGCTCAGGATTGGAATATCGGCTATAAAAGGCTTTGCATATGCTCTTGATAGGCCATGTATCGGTGTTTCTTCACTTGAGGCGCTTGCGTATAATTTGCGTGGCCTTAAGGGAAAAATTTGTGCAGTCATGGACGCAAGGAGGAATCAAGTCTATAATGCGGTATTTGAATTCGACGGTGACAACTTGATTCGACTATGCGATGATAGGGTTATAATGATTGATGAACTTGGCGCTGAGCTTGGCGGATTCCCACCGAATGAGGAAATTCATATCGTTGGCGATGGTGCGGATCTTGTAATGGCGCAGCTCACACAGAAGAATCTTGCCATAGCGCCACCCCATCTAAAATTCCAGCTTGGCGCATCGGTTTGCGCCGCCGCATTTAAAGGTGAAAAGATAAGTGCGCAGGAGCTTTCACCATCGTATTTGCGGATTCCTCAAGCACAGCGAGAACTTCAAGCAAAAAATCTTGAAAAATAGTTGATAGTTTGATATAATTATTTTGAGGGAAGTTAGCATAACCAGCGACTCCTAATGGGAACCAATCTAAAAAAGATGGAGGATTATTTATGATAGCGATAGGGAGTGACCATGCAGGATATGACCTAAAGGTTGAAGTCATGGCGCATCTTGATGAAAAGGGCGTAAAATACCATGATTTCGGTTGTTATGACGGGGAGCCAAATGACTATCCTGTTGTAGCAAGGGATGTTTGTGAAAAGGTGGTAAAAGGCGAATTCAAATTTGCTATTCTAATTTGCGGTACGGGGATAGGGATATCGATGGCAGCAAATAAAGTGAATGGAATTCGGGCGGCGGTTTGCTCAGATTATTTTACCGCAAAATACACACGCTTACACAATGATGCAAATGTACTGTGCATGGGCGGGCGTGTCATCGGTGCCGGTGTAGCATCGGAAATTGTAGATATCTTTTTGAACACGGAGTTTGAAGGTGGAAGACACCAAAGACGTGTATCATTAATAATGGATATAGAAAAGGAGTAAACCGATATGGGTTATATTCAAATTTTAGACCATCCACTTATTCAGCACAAAATATCGCTGTTAAGGGATAAAAATACCGGCACAAAAGAATTCAAGGAATTAGTTAGCGAAATAGCAATGCTAATGTGCTATGAGGCAACACGCAACCTCCCTTTAAAGGAGATTGAAGTAGAGACACCGATCTCAGTTGCTAAGACGAATGTAATTTCAGGTAGGAAGTTGGCATTCGTGCCGATTTTACGTGCAGGCTTAGGCATGGTAGAAGGTGTAATGGAGCTTGTTCCTGCGGCTAAAGTAGGGCATATCGGGATTTATCGTGACCCTGTTACGCATAAGGCAGTAGAATATTACTGCAAATTGCCCAGCGATATTGAGGAGAGGGATGTAATCGTCGTTGATCCAATGCTTGCGACGGGGACATCGGCAATTGATGCTATCCATACAATAAAAAGACATGGTGTAACACAGATTAAATTCATGTGTATAATTGCCGCTCCCGAGGGAATTAAAGCATTGCAAGAGGCACATCCCGATATAGCGATATATTGCGGTGTCTGCGATGAGAGGCTAAACGATCAGCTATATATCGTCCCCGGACTTGGAGATGCGGGCGATCGTATCTTCGGCACAAAATAGATTGATATGCTAAAGCAAGAAATCCACCCAATATTGGGTGGATTTTTATAAATTCAGATATGTATTAACATGATGAATTCACTGCCTTGACCGTATAAGGAATTTAGCCAGAGCTGATCATATAGATTCTGCCCAGCGATCCATCTACTCCTATCACTTGCAGAATGCTGAGCGAAAAGCATAATATCCTTGCCCGCATCTTGATATTTATCCGTTATCATCATCGAATGGCGGCGGGTAGTATCGTCTATATTCGTTAGCTGCACAATATCACCGACATCGAGGAAAGTGAAAAGCTGATCAAACATTGCAATTGCATAATATACGGTAACTGCATGTGAGGCGCTTGCCCTCTTGTAGCCGATCCCGTCAATCCCAGTCGTGAAATGGCGGGTGAATTCATTAGCACTAGTCCAACTAGCCGAACGCTCCGATGGGGCAGAACCATAGTAGAACCATGACGATGGCGAATTCCTATCACCGGATTGCATATTTATACCGCCAGCATTGACCGCCTGTGATACAAAGTTTGTGCGATCGCCACCTAGTTCGGCGAACATCTTACTGCTGAATTTCGGATTGC
>JAAZLM010000106.1 GCA_012799315.1 Clostridiales bacterium
ATTCCTTAGATATATCCACATTTACTGAAATTTTATCAACTGTAATGCCTTTTTCCTCAAGTGCTTTAACAAGGGATGTTTCAAGATTAGTAGTAAAATGTGACTTCAAATATGAATTCGCCCGCTCCTCTATCCTAGCATACTCAACACTCTCTACTAATTCATTATTTGCACTAACGGGTAGGGTAATATCCCCTCTTGCAAAAGGCGATATTACGCCAAGTATGAATACCAGTGATACTAGTACTCTAATTTGCTTTTCATATGTGCCACTCGGTACCATCATTTTATATATCGCAAGCCCGATTCCAGATAAACATAGAGTTGTAATCAGTTCTTTAAATGCGCCCATTATATACACTTCCTATCAATTTGCATTTCTATGTTGCCGTCTGTCCCGTCATTAACATGATTGTTGTCGAGATTATTAGTAGTAGTGTTGTGCTAACTAATAATGCAATAATTATCGATAATGTCGCTGAGCAGCTTTTAAATAGGCTCGATAATTTCGTTGTTCCGAATATGTCCGACACAATGCCCGCCACCGCAATTGCTCCTTTTATCATCACTACATATATTATCGTCGGCAACATCGTCATCGCACCAGCGATTATCCCGAATCCGCCGATGCTGGCTTTTAATATCCCCATACTACCCTGCACCGTATTAAGTGCCTCGGACAATGCTCCTCCGACTACTGGAACAAAAGCACTTATTGCGAATTTAGTTGCCTTGAGTGCAAGAGTGTCCGTAGCCGTCCCGACGAAACTTTGCACCGTTAAAAGACCAACGAAGATCGTCATTATAATTCCAAGCCCCCACATTGTGATGCCTTTAATCGCATTGGCAAGGCTGATTAGGTTGAGCTCGGGCATTATTGAGCCGACTATTGACAATGCTAGGAAGCTACCGATCATTGGAACGAATATTGTTGATGTCATCTGTGAGATCATTTGAGCGGCGCCGAAAAGAATCGTATTATATACAGTCGCCGATGTAATATTACCGCCGACTGCTAATATGCTTGAGAAGATCGGCACATATAGTAACATGAAGTCGCTCCCATCGTGGAGTGTCTGCGTTGCCTGAAATATGCAATCACCAATTTGTACGGTTAGGATCGTTGAAGATGCAACCACTCCCACAATGCCGAACGTATTGCTAAGACTTGATTTAGGCACTGTATCCTGCATACTTTCTAGCAGTGAACACAGTATCACGACACCAATTAACGATGCTAATAATCTTATTGGGAGGGTGATTCTATCCTTTGCCATCGTGAATATATCACTAATCAATTTATTCGGCGATAAAGACATTAAGCCCGATGAATCTTCCGCCGATATACTATTGTCACTTAAATAATCCCTCGCCTGCTCGGGCATTGTCTCCCTTAACTCGTCCATCCCCTCAATATCCTCGATATTGATCCCATCATTATACTGATCTGCTCCAGCGGTTAAGGGTAATGCCATATGTAATAAAAGTATCAAAAATATTGATAGTAGTTTCTTCAATTAAACTTCCCCCCATAAAAAGGCATCTTCTTCAGACAATAGTTCACATTTCAATTAGATTTGTTACGACATCGCCAAGTCGTGTGAAAAGTGGCAATGCCAATATTAGAATTGCGACCTTGCCCGCCAATTCAAGCTTCGCCGCTATGGCAGTCTCCCCCGCATCTTTACAACTATCGCAAGCTATCTGCGTTAGGTAGCATATTCCTAGTGATTTGAGGAGTATCGCCATAATTTCCCCACTTTGTTCAACACGTGATAGGAGCATTCTAATAGCATCAAATATCGGAGATACATATGCCATCACAACAATGAGCATTGCTATCCCAGCGGCGATAGAGATGAACATACTATATTCTGGCTTATACTGTTTTAGGATAATACTCATAACAGTAGCAACAATTGCTATTGCTATTAAGGCAGTAATATTCATTTTTACCTCCAGCTACTATTCACCAAAGATTGAACATCGTTTTTATCGTTTCAAATAAGCTATTAATCTGCGTTATAATCATCATTAACACCACTATCAATCCTGCTAATGTTGTCATCATTGCTTGTTCCTCCCTACCGGAGCGGATAAGCAATTGGTTGAGGACTGCAACAATTATACCGATTGTAGCAATCTTGAAAATTAAGTCAACTTCCATTCTGCGCCATTCCTTTCAACACATAGTATTAATTCTCATTAAATCAATATTATCGCTATACCAACCCCGATTAGGGCGCCTAGATTGCGATACATTTTGCCCTTACTATGCTTTTCATCAATTGCTGATGCTAGACTGCGTGATAACATATCACGGTATAACGATAATGTGCTGATTTGTCCATCTATATCACTTTTGCCAAGCTCATTCCCCACCGATATTAGTATTTTAATATCATCGTCTTTTAAGCTACTTTGATCTTTACATGAGCGAATGGCATTGCTCCAAGCGACAGAGAAGTCCCTCTCCTCTTCTATATGTTGGCAAAGTTTGCCTATGAACCGCAGTGGCTCAAGCCCTTTACTTGATTCTAGCGCATTCGCAAGTTCATATACCGGCAATGCCCTGTACCTGATTTGCAGCGATAATTCTTCTATCATTGCGATTGCCGCCTCAAGCTCTCGCACTCTCCTGCTCAACCTCAACGAAAGCAAAATTCCTATCAGCGTCCCCGCAAGAATTATCAAGCTGACTCCTATTACTTTTGTCATTATACGTAACCACCTTAATCCTTGATTTTATTTTTCCTATATTCGCACCATTATCAAGTAGAATAATTTCCGTAAACACTCCACTTTCAATTAATTTCATTATATGTTTCCTTTGATAGAGTTCATCGATGCTCCCCGCATGCGCCGATGCGATTATGTTGACACCTGAATTGACACTGGACATTAGTTCATTGCATTCTTCTTCATTGCCAATTTCGTCGCACACGATTACTTGCGGCGACATTACCCGAATCGCTGTTAATATGCCAATTGCCTTTGGGTAGCCGTCGAACACATCGCTGAATCTACCTATATCATTTTGTGGCTCGCCACGGTATACAGCCGCTATCTCGCCACGTTCATCAATTATCGATAGCTTGTAAATTCCGCCCAACTGCCTGCATATATCACGCAAAATTGTCGTCTTACCGCATGTTGGTGGCCCGACTAATAAAAGTCCCTTTATTCCCGATGCTAGTGATTCTTTCATTATTCTATCTGCACTACCGATCACTTGTCTAGCTATCCTAATATTGAGTCCCGATATATCTTTTATCGTTTCAACTCCACCGCACTTGATAATAGCCGATGCACTAATTCCTACTCTGTGCCCACCTTTTACCGTTATGTAGCTTTGCGCAAGCTCCTTTTGATAACTGTGAAAGGAATACTCGCATATGTAATTGAAGCATTCATCAATATCATTGCTATCTATTACTATGTTCTGCACTGACGCAAATTCACTAATATCATATTCACTACCCTTAATGCAAATTGAGGGGGCACGTCCTATCCGAATTCGAACCTCTTGCACTTCATTTTTAATAGAAGGGGGAATCCCGATAATCTGCTTTCTTACTCTTGCCGGAATATAATTTATCGCTTGTTCGAATGGTGATAATTTTATCATCTACTCCACCTGCCTTTCTAAAATATATGCATGCTTGTACTGGCTTAGAACATTTTTCATGGTGAATTTTAGTGCCGAACTTTGTTCATTCATATTTTGACGAATATTGTGCTTTTATGTAGAAAATATCATTTAATTGTGTTATAATGTAAGTGTTTTAATATTTCTACATTAGTAGTTATGGTGGTGAATATATGGATGATTTTATTATTACTGATACCGTCGATATAATAGACGACTATAATGGTGGGGGTATCCCTAAAAATTCTAGTAATGCTGTTCATAAGGGGATGAAATTCTATATTTTCATCCTGATATACTGCTTTATTGCGGTAGCGCTCATCATTCTATATAATGTGAGGACATCACCTATTCTAGCTGGCGCCACGGTTAACTACATTGAATCATCTGATAATTCTGAAATCAATGTAACTACATCGACTGACGGTATCGATCCATATGTAAATATTAATACTGCTACTGAGGAGGAACTCATGGCATTGAACGGCATCGGTGAAGAACTAGCTGCACGGATAATTTCTTATCGTGAAGAGTTCGGCCATTTTAAATGCATCGATGATATTAAGAATGTCAAGGGCATCGGCGAAAAGCTATTTGATAAGATTAAGCAATTCATATATGTCGACTATATTCCCGGCAGCGATTCAAACACGGCAACATATTCATCGTCAATTACTGTTGCTACTACAATTACTGCCGGTGGAATCACCTCTTTCCCCATCGATATCAATACCGCTACAAAAGAAGAATTGACACTGCTAAAAGGAATTGGCGGTGTGCTCGCTGATCGTATTATAGACTACCGTGAGAACATTGCGCCATTCGGCGATGAGGCTGATATTATGAATGTAAGTGGCATTGGCAAGGCAACTTATAAGAATATCAAGCGCTATATTTTCGTAAGCAACGAATATCGAACTAATCCAATAAGCACAACTACTACAACGCAAACATCATCTGCGAACCATCATGAGGAGGAAAACAGCACATATACGGCAATGACAACTACAACTACACCACGAATTGGCTCTATTGAAATCAACACCGCAACGTATTCGCAGCTAATGACAATACCGCATATGACGGATGAAATTGCAAGAGGCATCCTATTCCATGTTGAGAACGCCTTTTTCTTCAATACAATTGAGGAACTATTACTTATCCCAGGAGTGGGCAATGATAGGTATAATAAAATTCATATGTACTTCTATATAGATACGAAATATGCTGAAGAATTCTCTAAGCAACAGGATGCAAATGATATTCTCGATAGGGAGCAGCATGGCGATTAACTTAAATGTAAAAATCCCACTATGTGATATGTATTCACATAGTGGGATTAATATTTCTAATATTCGATTTATACGGCATTGCCTTGGAATTGGCTATTATATAAAGAAGCATAAAATCCATCTAACTCAATCAATTCATCGTGACTGCCCTGCTCAACTATATCGCCATCACGCATTACAAGTATAATATCTGCATCACGGATCGTCGATAATCTATGCGCTATTATGAAGCTTGTTCTACCCTTCATTAAATTGTCCATAGCACGTTGGATACGCAGCTCCGTTCTTGTATCAACGGAGCTTGTCGCTTCGTCAAGGATTAGTATGCGAGGATTTGTGAGCACTGCTCTTGCAATTGTCATCAATTGCTTCTGCCCTCCTGAGATATTGCTTGCCTCCTCGTTAATCTCCATATCATACCCGTCTGGATTCGTTCTTATGAAATGATCGGCATAGGCGACCTTCGCCGCATTGCAAACTTCCTCATCGGTCGCATTGAGATTACCGTATGCAATGTTTTCTTTAATTGTACCGCCAAATAGCCAAGTGTCCTGCAATACCATGCCGAACATTGCTCTTAGATCTGCTCGGCGCATATCACGTATATCTACACCGTCAACAAGAATTGCACCATCATCAACATCGTAAAACCTCATTAGCAAGTTAATTAGTGTTGTCTTGCCCGCTCCAGTCGGGCCGACTATCGCCACTCGTTGCCCCGACTTTACTTTTATAGAAACATTGTTGATTATTGTTCTATTCTTATCATAACCGAATTTGATATTTCTGAATTCGACATTGCCTTTTGCATTTTCTACTAGGATTGGCGACTGGGGATCCTCCGGTTCTTCGTCCTGTTCAAGGAATTCAAACACTCTTTCCGCTGCCGCCATTGTCGATTGGAGCACATTGGCGATATTTGCAGTTTGAGTTATGGGCTGATTGAACTGGCGAATATATACGATGAATGCTGCAATTTCACCCACGCCGATAACTCTCTTTATAGCGAGCCATCCACCGACGATACTGACTGCAACATAGCCAAGATTCCCTACGAAACGCACTACCGGCATTATCAACCCAGATAGGAAGTTCGCCTTCCATCCACTGTCGAATAATTTATCGTTAACTTCGTTAAATGCCGATATTGATTCTTCTTCCATGTTGAAGGCTTTGACAATATTGTGCGACGAATACATTTCCTCAACATAACCATTGATCTCGCCAAGAGTTTCCTGCTGAGCCTTAAAGTGCTTTTGCGATTTATTTACAATGACTCTAACAAAAAACAATGATAGTGGCACTGTTAATAATGCAATTAAAGTCATTAAAGGGCTGACGATTATCATCATTGTTAGTATGCCTACAATGGTGATTACCGATGTTATAAGTTGGGTGAAAATCTGCTGCATTGAGTTGCTGACGGTGTCAACATCGTTTGTAATGCGGCTGAGTGTATCTCCGTGTGGATTCGAATCAAAGTACCTTAGTGGAATTTTGTTTATCTTATTTGCAATATTCTGACGCATTTCAAATGAAATTTTCTGCGCTATATCAACTGTAATATAGCCCTGTAAAAAAGTGAATAGCGCACTTAATAGATATATGACTATTAATGTAGAGATTACTTTGCCGATAAATCCAAATTCAATGTTTGTCGCATTCTCGACGCTTTGCTGTATGCTATTCGTCACTTTTATTTGCATGAATGGCCCGGCGAGCGAAAACACTGTGCCCAGCATCGCAAATACCCCCACTATTAGAAGTAGCAATATATACGGGCGAATATATGAAAGAAGTTTTCTAAACGTTCCTTTAAAATCCTTAGCTTTCGCACCGGGCATCATTGCCATTGGCCCTCCCCCGCCCGGCCCAGGCGATGGCCTGCGTGGTCGGTTATTGTTTTTATTTTCGTTCATTAAGCTCCTCCTCCGAAAGTTGCGATAATGCTATTTCACGATATGTTTCGCATTCTTTCAATAGCTCCTCATGTGTGCCGATCCCCATTATCTTCCCCTCATCTAATACGATAATTTGGTGAGCATCTACAATAGTATTAATTCTTTGCGCCACGATTATTATTGTCGCATCTTTAATTTTCTCCGATAGCGCTTTACGGAGCATTGAATCTGTTTTGAAGTCAAGTGCGGAGAAACTATCGTCAAAGATATATATATCCGGCTTTTTTATAAGCGCTCTAGCTATTGATAGTCTTTGCTTTTGACCGCCGGATACATTCTGCCCGCCCTGAGCAATTTCGGTATTGATACCGTCTTTCATCTCCGTATAGACAAAATCCGCTTGCGCTATCTCTAGTGCCTCCTTTATATCTTCCTCAGACGCATTTTCATTACCTACTCTAAGATTACTTTCAATCGTTCCGCTAAATAACACTCCCCTTTGCGGTACGTAACCGATTTTTTCACGAAGTTCTTTTTGCGTATAGTCCTTAACATTGACACCGTCTATTAGGACTTCGCCTTTTGTCACATCATAGAATCTCGGTATTAAGTTGATTAACGTGGATTTCCCGCAGCCTGTACTACCGATAATTGCAGTAGTTTCGCCCTTTTTAGCACGGAATGATATATTGGATAGCACCGACTCATCAGCATCGTTATATGAAAATGATACGTCTGAAAAGATTATGTCCCCATCGACTGCAGAATTTGATTCAACAGGATCCTCCGGATCGACTATTGTGGGTGCTTCATCCAACACTTCGGATATTCTGCGTGCTGAAACGATCGCACGTGGTATCATTATAAAGATGAAGGTAAATATCATGAAGCCGAACATTACAATCATTGCAAATTGCGTATATGCGGATATATCACCGATCTTAAGTTCACCTGTTTCGACCATTTTTGCACCTAGCCAAATTATGACAACTGTCATGAAGTTCATTATTAGCTGCATTGCCGGATTCATCACTGCCATTACACGATTAACGAAGATATTCCTATCTGTTAGATTCCTATTTGCTTTTTCAAATCGTTGTAATTCGTGATCCTGAGTATTAAGTGCCCGTATAACTCTAATTCCCGTTAGCTGCTCCCTTGATACAAGGTTGAGCTTATCGAGTAATTTTTGTAAGTTTATGAATGTAGGCATTAATTTTATCATTATCACAAGAATAATTATAAATACCAGTGGAATTGCGGCTACGAAAATCCATGATAGCTTTATATTTGTATTAATCGCTTTATATAATCCGCCAACTACCATAATCGGTGCGGAAATTATGAAGCGAAAAAATATCATTGTGAACATTTGAACATGTTGGATGTCATTTGTTGAGCGAGTTATTAGCGATGCGGTCGAAAATTTATCAAATTCACTGAGTGAAAATGACTCAACCTTAGAAAATACATCCGTCCTCATATTCTTGGAGATTGATGCTGACATACGTGAAGAAATTAGGCTGATTAATATTACAGCCAGTACACCGATGATCGTTACTCCAAGCATTAAAGCACCATTTATCAATACATTGTTGATATTTTGCTCCATTACTCCATCATCAACTATTTTCGCCATATATGTTGGCAAGGTTAAGTCTGCTAATACCTGTACCCCGACAAGGAATATTAGAGCTAAAATGTGTAAAATATACGGCTTATAATACTTACTTAGTTTTCTCATTTATCATGTTCCCCTCATTCTCCGAAAAGAATTTATTTGCCTTTTTTATTATACGCACTAGATCCTTTGCGTCCTTTTCGCCAAGATATTCAATAAGTAAATAGAATTTCTCACAATGTTTTTCTATTGCCTCTAGGTGAATTTGCTTATATTTCTCTGTTACCTCTAGCTTAAACATTCGCTTATCTTCACGGGATAAACGCCTAGTTATATAACCCTTCTCCTCAAGGGAGTTAAGTAGAGGAGTCAACGACGAACGGGAAAATCCAATCTCATCGCTGATTTGTGAAGGAGAAATATCTGTGCCGAATTCATCGTTATTACGCATGATTACCATCATGACAAGGAATTCAGCATGTTCTAGTAAATTCTCTTTATGATTAGGTCTAGTCAGATGCTTGAATTTGCGGAATTCATCCATCAATTCGTACGCAAAGGTGTCTTTATTCATTTTATCCTCCTCATTTTGTTAAACTAGTTCACATTCTGAACTATTTGCAGACTGTATTATACATCGTATTTATAATTAAGTCAAGTGCTATTTAGTAAAAGATAGCGATGGAATATTCCACCGCTATCTTTACTGGTTTCTAAGAAAGGTTGTTACTTCTTTTTGAACAATGTCCCAGCTGCGAGAGTTGCCGCAATTAGAGTTACCATTCCAGCACTCGATGCTGGTATTCCTGTTGTTGGGTTAGTTGTTTCGTCGTCCGTTGTCGCGGCTCCACCGTTATTATCGGTATCGCTCAATCCCTTTACTTCGAACGTCATTGTCAACTTAGATGCATTCCTCCACTCATCGCCGCTTGGTAGTTCGATTAACTTCGCCGCCCATTCGTTATAAACGTTATATTCCTTATTTTCTTCAAGCGTTTCGTAAGTTAATTCAGCCTTACCCGTATCGCCAAAATCAGACGGTATTGTGATATTTAGCTCTTTATCATCAAGCATTACTTTTTTAAGTGCAACAGTCACATTATCGCCTTCTTTTAGTCCTTCAAATGCAGCTTTGATTACCCATACTTTATCAAAATCCGCTTCATTGAAGCCTTCTAATTTCAGATCAAGGACAACATCATGCATTCCATCTTCCTTAATCTTTGTGGTCTTAACCTCTGTATCTTCAAAGGTGTTATCCTCATTCCCAGGACCCCAATATTGGGATTCCCAGCCTTCACCCATACCGAAAATCGCATATGCAGTCAACTCTTTTTCCGCTGCACTTGCCGATAGAACTGTTGCCGATAGAGCAAAAGCCGATGCTAGCAACCCTGCAAGTATTTTTTTAATTTTCATTTCATCCTCCTAAATCATGTGTCATCATCGCTTGTCATGCTATTATCCAACATTTTTTTAAGTGCTATCGCACTAATTTTAGTATAACCAGTTTTTCAGTTTTAAAGTGTAGAAAGTTTCACCACAAAAATTAAAATTGACATAAAAAAACGCATAGAAATCATCTATGCGTTCAACATTCCTATGCCGCTAGTAAATGTCTTTCTGTTTTTAACAGGAAAATAAGGGAATTTAAAAGATAGTGGCACATATTAACTATATAATAAATATCGTTCATTTCACTGTGATCACTATTAAGATATTGCAAATGCTTCTTTCTAATTTGCGAGATTAATTCGCTAACAGAATTCGCCCTTTGCAATGATGATGTTGGTAGGGCTGTTCTGCGTAGTTTTGCATTTAATCGCCATTCGTATTTGAGATGATGGCGCTTTTTTTCAAAGGCGTCATTATGAGCAAGACAGAAGAAATCACTAATATAGTGGCAGAATTCACCGAGTAGCACATTGTCGATTTTATCCTGCTTTTGATGGCTAATTCTGTTTGCATATTCCTCAATTTCTGCTATTTTTTCAGAAAACATTTCTGAAGATGTATGAGGTTTATATAAAAGTTCACCGCTTATATCCGGCTTTAAGTTACCAAAAATAAATCTATATCTACCAATTGGAATGCCAATTTCTTTTTTTAAATATCTTGAAAAATGCATACCTATACTAAAGTGTGAAAATATGTTCAATTCCCAGTCCCCCTTATGTCTACATTTTACACTTTAATAGTAGAAAAGTAAATAACAAAATATTGGAAGTTAATTAAAATTATAAGAAATATTAATATTATTTAGGGTTGCCAATGGCTTTTGTAGGGATATATGCGTTAATATGAAAATTACCGTCGACGATATATAAATCGTTGACTTCCATATTTGGCACTTTATCAAAATATTTTTTAATATAACCTGCAACCTCAGTTTCGGCAAGATCCTTATCAATCTCTGATGTTATATTTAACATGCCAATGCTCACTTCATACGGCTTAACTGCTATTACTTTATCCTTAATTGAAAATGCCGATTCAGTATAAAAATTGACTTTAGATGGTAGCGGTATCGGGCTCATTTTCCGCGCATCGGCTAAGATATTGTCATTTAAGTTGTCAAGATTTGCTTTTGCGCTTAGCCGAACAATATTGTCGACAACTTTGACCTGCATATCTTCTAAATAAAAATCGTCGGGCTTTATCTCGTTTATTAGAGCTGTGAATTCATTAGATGTGATTTCAACTTCCTTATGTTCATAGTCGGAGAATTCCCAAACAAGCGTATCGTCATTTGATCCATTCCTAATTATTTCTATGCCCAGGCTATTTTTTACTGCTTCAATCTCTGTTTTTTCATAACTCATGCCAAGATTCTTCGGCGGGAACCATAGGATACTACCGGCGAATATAAATAAAGGTATTAATATAACAAGCACAATAGCGATTATAACTAACCTGCTGTATAGCTTTCTCTTTTTCGCATTCATTTTAACACAACCAATCGTATAATTAGGGGTCTTCGCCCAAGACTAATACAGTATTAAGTATAGCAATATAGCTTAATTATGTCAAACTACCGCATATTAAAATTATCCTAAAAAATATAGATGAAATTGTTTGCATCGTATATAACATTATGATACAATGTACTAAAATCATAATAAAAACAGTAAACAATATAGTCGAGTCAAGATATTAATTAAAAAAGGAGGCAAGGAGCAAGGAGTAGAACTAATAGTTCATTGGACTATTAGTACATTCACATCTATTATGTTCCGGTAAAAATGAAGTTTGGAATAATGGGACCTGGTCGAATCTCAAGAAAATTTGCCGATGCTGTCTTACGTACTGAGGGCGCTAAGCTTGTCGGTGTTGCGTCAAAAAGCACGGAGCGTGCAAAGAAATTCGCTGAAGAATTCGCAATTAAAAACTACTACAATAGCTATGAAGATCTTGCAAAGAGTGATGTCGATGTTATTTACATCGGCACTACAAACAATGCTCATTATGAGAATATGATTGTAAGCATCGAAAATGGAAAACACGTTCTATGCGAAAAGCCATTTACCTTATCATATGAGCAAACAAAAGATATATTCGAACGTGCTCGCCAACATGGTGTTTTCGTTATGGAGGCAATGTGGTCTATATTCTTACCCGCCACTCTTAAAGCGAAAGAGATCGCCCAATCGGGTAAAATCGGTCAAATTAAGCAGATTGATAGCTGCATTAACTACAATAATCAAGGGGGCGACAATGACAGAATGTTCAATAAGGAACTCGGCGGCGGAGTCCTTTATGACTTAGGTGTTTATAACCTATGGTTGTCATGTTTCTTTGCTGAATCGTATCCCGAAGTTGTCAAAGGTGTTGCTGAGCTAGATTCAAATGGAGTAGATATTACCGATGTTTTGGCGGCTCGTTTTAAGGGTGGCATTACCGCTTCAATGCGTTGCGGTGGAACGTATTTCGGTAATGGGAAATTGACTATCTATGGTACAAAAGGATGCGTCATCATGAATCGACCATTCCAAGATAGCCATTTAATAAGGGTGGAAGTTGGCGATATAGTTGAGGAATACCGCTTTGAACATCCGAATGGGTTCGTATACGAATTAAATGAAGTTATAAGATGCATTAAGGAAGGCAAGCAGCAGAGCGATATAGCATCATGGGAAAGATCGTTGAAAGTCGCAGAAATTACAACAAATTTATTAAACGAATGGGCAAGTGAAGGCAATTAGAGGTGAATATTAAGTTAATTTAATTTAATTGCCTAATTATGATAGTACCCCCCTTGCAAAACATTATACTAAATGGTAGAATATATTTGTGTGATTTTACGATGTAACGGTTTTCATATAATACTGGATGTATCGTTCACCTAAAATTATATTAAGAGGAGAGAAGATATGAACTACGGTTTTTTTGATGAGAAGAACAAAGAGTATGTTATTACTAAGCCCAACACGCCTGCACCATGGGCGAACTATCTTGGTTCACCTGAATACGGCGCAATTATCTCAAACAATGCGGGAGGATATAGCTTTGTTAAATCCGGCGCAAATGGGAGATTGATCCGCTATCGTTTCAACGGTATGGACAAGGATCAGCCAGGCAGATATATCTATATTAAGGATAGGGAGAAAGACGATTTCTGGTCAGCTTCATGGATGCCTGTCGGTAAGGATTTAAACGAATACGAATCCGAATGCCGTCACGGTACTGCGTACACAACTATTTCTGCTAAGTATGATAATATTTCAACTGAGGCACTATATTATGTACCGCTTGATAAAACATATGAGGTTTGGCGCTTGAAAGTCACAAACAATGACTCCAAAGCTAGGAAGCTTGCAACATTCGGCTACGTTGAATTCACCAACGATAGCAACTATGAGCAAGATCAAGTAAACCTACAATATTCACTATTTATTACTAAAACATATTTTAAAGAGAATATGATCCTACAAACAATCAACGAAGATGTAGGTAAGAGTGAGAACGGCACAAACAATCGTGAGAGATTCTTTGGATCCGTTGGTGCTCCGATTGCATCGTATAACGGTGATAGAGATGCATTCGTTGGTAGTTACCGCAACTATGCAAATCCGATAGCAGTGGAA
>JAAZLM010000107.1 GCA_012799315.1 Clostridiales bacterium
ATCCGATGATGTTGGCGATGCGCTGCTCTTTTGGGAGCAGGCAGGCTTAATCAAGCTCGATGGTGGGGATATTACCCCTGCACAGGATAATGCCGAGCAAAAGGCTCCGCCAGTAAAAAAGAAGGCGGAAGTCACCCAGGCGGTTATCTCAAATAGTGGCGGTAAAGATAATAAAGCGAATAATGATGGTGTTCATGTTGTAATGAGTAAAGTCAAGGAAATCAAGCCGGGTAAGTCAAATAGATTAAGTGCGGGCGAAATTGCAAGCCGCATTAACGACAGTGCTGAAATTTCATACCTATTCCAATCCGCTGAGCTGAAATTCAAGCGGCCACTCAATCACACGGAACAACGTTCGCTAATTTCAATGCACGATTATATCGGTCTTTCCGTCGATGTGATATTGATGATTATTGAATATTGCCAGTCGATCGAAAGATGCAATGTTCGCTATATCGAAACAATTGCAGCCGATTGGGCTGATAGGGGAATCACCACCCATTCACAGGCGGAAGAGGTAATTGTAGAGTTGAAAGAGCGATTTAGCTATGAGAAGCAAATCAAACATAAATTCGGCATCGAGCGTGCGCTCATTCCACGGGAGAAGGAATTCGCATTCAGATGGATGGGCGAATTAGGTATGTCGATTGATATGGTGGATATTGCATATCAACGTGCAGTTGAAAATACGGGGAAATGTTCATTCGCCTACATAAATACTATTATTGAAAGTTGGGGTAAAAAAGGCATCACAACGCCGGGGCAAGCAATGGAGGAGAAAGAAGCCTTTAAGAACAGAACAAAGAAAAAAGAGAGAAAGAAAGAAACATCCTATGATTTAGACGATTTTGACCGCATTGCATTGCAGAACACACCGAAATAAATATGAAATTAGAAACTGCATATTCGGCTCTTAAAGAACCGAATATGCAGTTATTTTAGTCGCAAATTATAAATAGTAATCGAATTGACCTGTCTTTTTCTTATATGCATTGACTAGATCAGCGAATGTGATCGAATCGACAACTCCCGATATTGCATCATGTATTTTCTTCCAAACATCAGTGGTGACACATTCCTCCGCACGCTCACATTTACAATCGGAATTAGGGTCTGCACATTCGAGTGGCGCAAGTGTTCCTTCAAGTGCTCTTAGAACATCACCAAGATTTATATCTTCTGGCTTATGCTGGAGCATATATCCACCTTGCGCACCACGGACACTGCGGATAAATCCCGCTCTGCTAAGTAATGGCACAATTTGCTCTAGATATTTATCGGATATGCCCTGTCTTTTTGCAACATCCCTCAATGATACTGCCCTATCGGAAGAATTTATCGCTAGATCAAGTAGGAATCTTGTCCCGTATCTTCCCTTTGTAGTTATCATCATGAAAAAACCGCCTTTTATATTTATATTTCAATTATAGCACATTGCACAAATGCCTTCAAGTTTAATCCATACATTTTTACTAGGAGTTCGCCGTAATTAGTTGACTTTTCGCCGTTTTAGTGATATGATACCGTCAACAATATGTGTTAGAAGGGGCTCTAAAACTATGATTAAAGATATTCAAAATGAGATTCTACGACTAAAAAAAGAGAAAAACATTGCAATACTTGCGCATAGCTATCAAGGTAGGGAGATTGTTGAGATTGCCGATGTTGCAGGGGATTCTTTCCAACTTAGTCTAGCAGCTAAAGATATTGATTGCGATACTGTCATATTGTGCGGAGTGCATTTCATGGCTGAAACAGTCAAAATTCTCTCCCCAGAAAAGAAGGTTATTCTACCGAATCCTTTGGCTGGATGCCCGATGGCGGAGCAAGTTGAGCCCGTCTTTGTCGAGCATTTTAAAAAAGAGAATCCCGATTATGCAATTGTTGCCTATATTAATACGACAGCAGCATTAAAGACAGTATGCGATGTGTGCGTTACATCTTCAAGCGCTGTTAAAATCGTTCAAGCGATGGAGCAGGAGAATATTTTATTCTTGCCCGATTGTAATCTTGGCGACTATGTTAGTAGGAATGTTACGGGCAAGAATTTCAAATTCTGGCAGGGTGGATGTCCAATTCATGCAGTTGTTAATGCTGAAGATGTGCGTAAAGCAAGGGAGTTATATCCCAATGCGCTGCTGCTATCCCATCCCGAATGTGTGCCCGCCGTCCTAGAGTTATCCGACTTTATCGGCTCAACATCCGCTATTATGGAATATGCGAAGAAGTCCGATCATAAGGAATTCATCATTGGTACTGAAATGAGTATCGCCGAACATTTAAGCTATGAATGCCCTGACAAGAGTTTTTACATATTATCAAAGAAACTACTCTGCCCGAACATGAAGCTAACATCATTGATCGATGTTCATAAAGCTCTATTAGGCACGGGCGGTGAAGAAATTAATCTTGATGATGACACAATTAATAAGGCACGCAAATGTATTGATGAAATGATTAGACTCGGTAACTGATAACAAAAGGCTGTAACACAATCGTGTTACAGCCTTAATTTAAATTTTTACTCACTGTACTGGTGGACTCACCTCTAACATATTTAAATCTAATCTGAAATAATCACTGTCTGAAATGAAATTCTTCTCTTGCTAATTCAAATGACTTAAATTTGCTATTAATATCATTATCATCTTATCTCGATTTGTATCTCAACACCTTGCGGTGATAATGTTAAGATATTGGGAAAATCCCCTACCCTAACACATATGCGCTTTTTGCAAGCGATTTGATTACTCATCAACAGGAGTATAATGATATGGTATATGTGTTTATTTGTTGCACTATCTGAATGTGCACTCCCAACCGATGCTTCTTTACGCTATCGATTGCTTGTTACGCATTCACACGGGGGTTTGGGTCGATCTCGCATTCTGCCCGTGCCGATAGATGTGATTTGCAGCAAATTACTCGTTAATTCTTAAGTCAATGCAGCTGGCCAATTGCCCTAATTCGAAGTAGTGGTGTGGATCCCTATCCGCACAAATTATCTCCCTCTTAATCTTGCATTAACTGTGACATGCGA
>JAAZLM010000108.1 GCA_012799315.1 Clostridiales bacterium
CTGTTCCCGTTTGTAATGTCGTGATATATAGAAAGAATCCGCTAAATGCGAAAAATACTGCTAAAAATACATAACCAATTGGCGAACTAAAATAAGATGTAAATTCTCGCCTCAATACTGCTACCATTACTCCCCACCTCCGGACTGAGTTTCTTTTTTATTCGATAAATCCATCCCATGTCCATATGCATCGTCCATAGTTAGCTTTAGGAAAATTTCTTCCAATGTTAATTCCGATGATTTTAGGCCCATTATCGGCCAATTCCTGCTGCTTAGGCGTTTGAACATTTCTCTGCGAATGTCGGCACCTTCATGCGCTTCTAACACGTATTCGTATATGCCTTTTTCGACCATTCTTGTTATCTTAACATCTGCCATGCCGGGTATGGTCGAAAGTAATTTTGCAACTTCCTTCTCCGGCCCTTCAATTCTGGCATTGAGCCGATGATCCGACGACAAATTATGTGCTAAATTGTCCGAAGTATCATTAGCTACAACATTGCCTTTATTAATTACGATGATTTTATCACACACTGCCTGAACCTCCGGCAAAATGTGCGAAGATAGAATTACAGTATGATTCTCGCCAAGTCTTTTTATTAACGATCTTATCTCGATAATCTGCTTTGGATCAAGTCCGACTGTCGGCTCGTCAAGAATTAGCACTTTCGGATTGCCGATAATTGCCTGCGCAAGCCCTACACGCTGCCTATATCCCTTTGATAGATTCTTGATAAGGCGATTATAAACATCGGTTATCTTGACAACTTCACATATCTCGGAAATATGCGATTTGCGTGGTAGTTTAACCTTCTTTAAATCATATATAAAGTCAAGATATGCCTTTACCGTCATATCTAAATATAGCGGTGGATGTTCGGGAAGATACCCGATATTCCTTTTCGCTGCAATTGGATCATCAAGTATGTCGACCCCATCTATTAATGCTTGTCCTTCATTTGACGATAGATATCCAGCCAAGATATTCATTGTCGTGGACTTGCCCGCACCATTCGGCCCTAGGAATCCAAGAACTTCGCCCTCACTTACTTTGAAGGAAATATTGTTGACTGCTATCTTATCACCAAAACTTTTGGTAAGGTTTTTCACCTCTATCATGGCTATACTCCTTCCATTTGAAATGTGTATATTAAAACAGTTTGCGTATATTTGAATGAACACAACATCAATTATAGCAAAAATAATTGTGCTTTTTGTAAACGAAAATTAAAAATAATGCCTTTCTTTTGTGCTAATTGCTAGTTTTCCTGCGATAGAAGCTCGATTCCCTTTCTAATCCTATTGAGGGAATCCTCTTTCCCAAGAATGGCAAGTAGCTCGATTCCCCCACCTGGGGTGAATTGCTTGCCCGATGTTGCAACTCTTAGCGGCCATAGCACATGGCCATTCTTAACACCTAGCTCGGCGATTAAGTCAAATAGCACTGCGTGAATAGCATCAACATTCCAATCGCTTAGCGCCTCTAACACGGGCAATGCCGCCTGTAAGGCATTGAGCGATGTTTCAACATTGGTTTTCATCTTCTTATGCACATATAGATCCGTGCTATATTCGGGTAATTCGTCTATGAAATCAACTTGTTCAGGTATATCTGTGAAAAGCTCCGTCCTCGGTTGTAGAACCTTTGCAAGAACGTCAATATCGATGTCTTCACGTTTGCAAGTTTTGCGGATATAGGGCATTGCAAGTTCTTTATATTTCTCAATTGGGAATGCTCTGATATATTCGCCGTTAATCGCTTTTAGCTTGATCGAATCAAATATAGCGGGCGATTTAGCTATTCCAGATACATCGAATACTTCGATCAACTCCTCTAGGCTGTAAATTTCACGCTCGCCCTTAGGGCTCCATCCTAGTAGTGCGATGAAATTTATTACCGCCTCTGGTAGGTATCCTTGATCTAGTAAATCTTCAAACGATGCATCGCCATGCCTTTTTGATAGCTTTTCCGTGCTGTTTTTCATCACGGGTGAGCAGTGAATATATTTTGGTATATCCCAGCCGAATGCCTGATATAAGAGGTTATATTTAGGTGTTGACGATAGATATTCATTACCCCTAACAACATGGGTGATGCCCATAAGATGATCGTCAACAACATTAGCAAAATTATATGTTGGCATTCCGTCCGCCTTAATAAGAATATTATCATCTAGAGTTGTATTCTCAACTGTGATATCGCCGAATACCTCATCATGGAATGTCGTCGTGCCCTCTCGTGGCATTTTCTGACGGATTACATACGGAGTCCCCTCGGATAGCTTTTTCTCAACTTCCTCTTTAGATAGATTCCTGCAATGGTTATCGTACATTGGCGATACTCCGGATGCTTGCTGTACCTTACGCAATTCATCTAGACGGGCTTTATCGCAAAAGCAATAATAAGCATGGCCGCTGTCAATAAGCTGCAATGCATAATCCTTAAATATACCCATTCTTTCACTTTGAATATATGGCCCTACCGGCCCACCGATGTCCGGCCCCTCATCCCAATGTAATCCCGCCATTTTGAGCGTATTATATATTACAACGATAGCACCGTCAACATATCGTTCTTTGTCCGTGTCCTCAATTCGCAAAATAAAGGTACCGCCATCTTTTTTAGCTAGTAAATAGGTATAAAGAGCAGTACGCAAATTACCAATATGCATATATCCCGTTGGACTAGGTGCAAATCTTGTTCTTACTTTCGCCATTCTAAAGCATCCTTTCACAATTAATCTTTTTTACACTTTCAATATCTTGTTGTATTCTTTTGGCGAGCTCATCAATACTGTTGAATTTAAGCTCCCCCCTGATAAAACCTGTTAAAGCTACATTAATAAATTCCCCGTATAAATCGCCCTCATAGTCGATTATATGCGTTTCTGCCTGCGGTACTTTATTCTTCCCTATTGATGGATTCATGCCTATATTCGTGATCGATAGATATTCAGTACCGTCAACTATCGTCGTTGATGAATATACCCCGAATTTGGGAAGGATCATCATTTCAGGTAGAATTTGATTAATCGTCGGCGCATTGATAATTCTGCCGAACTTCCTCCCGTGGACAACTTCTAGCTGAAAATTGAAGTCATATCCTAGGAGGGAATTCGCCCGATCGATTTCGCCACTCTTGATGAATTCCCGAATTTTCGTCGAACTAGCTATCATTCCATCGACATATATCGCCGGTATTACAATGACTTCTATATCGTATTGGGCGCATAATTCCTTGAGCAAGTCAGTATCCCCCGATGCGCCCCGCCCGAATCGAAAGTCGAATCCGCAAATTACAACTTTGGCATTTAACTTTTGTGCTAAGATTTCCTTAACAAAATCGCCCGCTGTCATATCTTTAATCTCTTTAAAATCGGGGCGATATATATTCTCAATGCCGATATCTTCAAGCATTTTATATTTTAAATCATCGAATAGAATCCTATCACCATTCGATAGCTTAGATAACGATGATAACGAATCGAATGTTAATACCGTTGATGCAAGCCCTCTATCTCTATATGAAGTTGCCTCTTTCACTACGGCTCTATGCCCGATATGGAGCCCATCGAAAAAGCCCATCGCAACAGCAGTTCTATTCTTCATTCTATCTATATTTGTTATATCCTGCAATTCAGCACCCTCCATACGGAACTAATACTATCTACCACTAAAAAAGCTTTTCTTCATCCGCAGAGTTTTACTATCATCGATTTCCCCGACAGCCATGAAGTTGCCATCACTATCGAATATGCGGTATATCCCGATACTGGAATCGCACCCTGAAATGCGTGTTGAATCGAGCTTAACACCGTTGTAGAACATCTTGCTTTGCTTTTCATTTAAATTTATGTCTTCATAGCCAATAAGTGCTTCATGTGTTGCCATTAATCTTCTGTCTAGTATGCCTTCTTCGTGGTATTTTTGCACCTGTTCAATAGTAATGCAATCTAAAAGCGTAAAAATCCCCGATTTTGTACGCACAAGCGAGGTCATAACTCCCCCCACTCCTAGCATCTCACCCAAATCGTGGATTATCGTTCTCACATATGTGCCCTGTGAGCAGTGAATTTCAAGCTCACCGCATGAATCCTCCTGATTATAGGAAAGAAGCTTGATTTCAGAAATTGTAGCCTCCCTAGGTGGTCTATCGACTTCTATCCCTTGTCGGGCTAATTTATATAGCCTTTTCCCGTCTATTTTTACTGCCGAAAACATCGGCGGTATTTGCATTATATCACCAACGAATGAGCTAATTGCATCTGCAATTATGTCTTCACTAATCGCCGATGCATCACGGGAGTCCAGCTTTTCGCCCGTTATATCCTGCGTATTCGTTGATAATCCCAGCTTAAATCCCGCCCTATATCCTTTATCGTTGTCGGGCAGAATATCACATACTTTCGTTGCATTGCCAATGAAAATTGGCAGCACACCCGTCGCCATCGGATCAAGTGTTCCTGCGTGTCCGATCCTTTTTATTCGGATAATGCTGCGGATCTTTGCTACAACATCGAAAGAAGTGAAGTCCATCGGCTTATCAATGCAAATTATCCCATTCATAATCTATATCTATACCTCTTTACCAGATGATAGTGACTTAATTGACTCCTCAACCTTATTAAGAATGTGCATCTTTATCTGCTCAAGCTCGCCCTCTAATTGGCATCCAGCGGCTCTAGTATGTCCGCCACCGCCGAAATATCCGCATATCTTCGACACGTCAACATTGTCGGATGAGCGCATGGAGATTTTATAAACTCCTGCCTGCTTCTCCTTTATCGTTACGCCGACTTGCACACCTTCCACCTGTCGTGGTATTGACGCAAGCCCATCGAATTCGCTTTCATCAACTTGAGTTTCTTTAATCAAATCTTTTGTAATGGTGATTAATGCACACATATCGTCAAAATGAAATTCCATATTTGAAATAAGTATTTGCTCCGCCTTTAATC
>JAAZLM010000109.1 GCA_012799315.1 Clostridiales bacterium
ATCTGGAAGATGATTAAAGACATTCTTTTACTACCCTATATCGATCTCAATGTAGAATATTATGATTTGGGACTTGAGAATAGGAATGCAACTAACGATCAAGTCACATTCGATTCCGCATATGCAACACAAAAACATGGTGTAGCTGTCAAATGCGCAACTATCACACCGAATGCAGATAGAATGAAGGAATATACCCTCAAAGAGATGTGGAAGAGTCCGAACGGTACAATCCGTGCAATTCTCGATGGTACTGTATTTAGAACACCAATTATCGTAAATGGCATTAATCCATTCATTCCAGGATGGAAAAAGCCGATCACAATTGCAAGGCATGCATATGGTGATATATATAAGGATGTTGAGGCTGTTGCCCCAGCTGGATCAAAGGCGGAACTCGTTATCACTCTTGCCGATGGCACGCAAAAACGTCAAGAGATCCATTCCTACGACGGTGACGGCATTGCGCTCGGTATGCATAATACCGACGAAAGTATCAGGAGCTTTGCAATATCCTGCTTTAATTATGCACTCGATTTAAAGCAAGATCTATGGTTCTCCACTAAAGATACTATTTCAAAGGTATACGACCATAGATTCAAGGATATATTTGAAGAAATCTATCAAAGTGACTTCAAGGAGAAATTTGAGGCTGCTGGCATCGAATATTTCTACACATTGATTGACGATGCTGTTGCTAGAGTTGTCCGCTCCGATGGTGGTTATATCTGGGCATGCAAAAACTATGACGGTGATGTAATGTCCGATATGGTTGCAGCGACATTTGGCAGTCTTGCAATGATGACATCGGTGCTTGTTTCACCGGATGGTGTGTATGAATATGAGGCTGCTCATGGCACAGTGCAAAGGCATTATTATAGGCATCTAAAGGGTGAAAAAACATCAACAAACTCAATGGCTACAATTTTCGCTTGGTCTGGCGCACTTAGAAAAAGAGGAGAACTCGACGGTAATAATGAGCTGATCGATTTTGCAAATAAGCTTGAAAAAGCGGCAATATCTACTATTGAAGATGGTGTTATGACCGGTGATCTATTCGGTCTATCCGATCTTGAGGACAAAAAATCCGTCGATACTGAAACCTTCCTCAATGAGGTTAATAACCGATTAAAGAAGTTAGTTTAGGCAATAAAAGCAATTCGGGAGGTGCTGACTAGTGTCAAAGAATACTACCGTTTCAAATTCGGTTATACGACGTTTACCACGGTATTATCGCTTCTTGGGTGATTTGCTATCACAGAATGTGGCAAAAATGTCCTCTAGGGAATTATCTGAAAAGATGGGTCTGACCGCATCGCAGATTCGACAAGATTTAAATTGCTTTGGCGGATTTGGGCAACAGGGATATGGATATAACTTGGCAGAACTGTATAAAGAGATCGGCAATCTCTTAGGTATAGATAATCAAGTTAAAACTATCCTGATCGGAGCTGGTAATCTAGGGCGAGCAATTGCATCGCATATCGATTTCAATAAACGTGGCTGCAATCTTATCGCCATATTCGACTCCGATGAATCTCTAAAAGGGACAGAAGTTGCAGGTATGTCCGTTCATCATATTTCTAAGCTTCACGAATTCTGCAAGGAGAATGAGCCCGTTATTGCCATTCTATGCATACCTAAAACGGGCGCACAAGCAGTTGCTGATGATCTTGTATCCATGGGGATCAAGGCCTTCTGGAACTATTCTCACTATGATTTACAGGTGAATTATAAAGATATTATTGTTGAGAATGTCCATCTAGGCGATAGTCTATTAACACTGACCTATCGTGTCAATAACCAATAAAATATTTTTTAATCGTCATCACTTTTTTGTATTAAGAACTTTTTTCAAATTAAGTGTTGACGATTTTTAATTTTATCGATATATTTGTGTATAATAACTATAATTGTCGCTAAAAATCACTTTTTATTCTATGTGATTTTGCATAAAAATTGGTTGACTTATTTGTGCAACTGGTATATACTTAAGTTGTGAATGATTTAACAATCTTCACATTTGAGGATAGAAGATACGAACTATTGCTAAATTAGACTTATTATATTAGAGGAGGAAATGATGATGGCAACAAAGAATAATCCAGCAAAGAAGACTCCCACAATTGATACTCAAGCGATGATTGACGAATTAGTTGTGAATGCTAAGCAAGCATTGAAGGAATACATGGAGCTTGATCAAGAGCAAGTGAATGAAATCGTTCATGAAATGGCGCTTGCCGGACTTGATTCGCACATGCAACTTGCAAGAATGGCCGTTGACGAAACAAAACGTGGTGTTTATGAGGATAAGGTAATTAAGAATATCTTCTCGACCGAATATATTTGGAATTCTATCAAATATGAAAAGACGGTTGGCATTGTTGATGAAAACGATTTAGAGGGATATGTTGAGGTTGCTGAACCTATTGGAATTGTAGCTGGCGTTACACCTGTAACTAACCCGACATCTACCACAATGTTCAAGGCAATTATTTGTGCTAAAACTCGTAACCCCATCATTTTCGGTTTCCACCCATCGGCACAAGAGTGCTGTGTAGCTGCCGCTAAAATTCTCCGTGATGCGGCGGTAAGAGCTGGCGCCCCAAAAGGATGTATCCAGTGGGTAGAATACCCATCACTAGAGGCTACAAATCTTTTAATGAATCACCCCGGTGTTTCTCTCATACTTGCGACCGGTGGTAGTGGCATGGTTAAGGCGGCGTATAGCGCCGGTAAGCCTGCATTAGGTGTTGGCCCGGGTAATGTCCCCTGCTACATTAACAAGAATGTTGATGTCGAGCGTGCTTGTACTGACTTAATGCTTAGTAAAACATTCGACAATGGAATGATTTGCGCATCGGAGCAAGCAGTCATTGTTGATAAAGATATTCAAAAAGAATTTGAGAAGCACATGAAGCATTATGATTGCTACTTCTTAAACGATGATGAAATAAAAAAAGTTTCCGACTATGTTATTGATAGCGAAAAACAATCCGTCAATCCCGATGTTGTAGGGCAGCCGGCGGCTTGGATCGCAAAGCAGGCAGGTGTCAATGTTCCAGATAACACTAAAATCCTAATTGCTAAATTAAAAGACGTGGGCGCAGAATACCCACTATCAAGGGAGAAGCTCTC
>JAAZLM010000110.1 GCA_012799315.1 Clostridiales bacterium
CAGGTCAATGGGCGGAGTCTGCTACCTTGCCCACCTGCCATGATGATTGCATGCATAATATTCATCCTCCAATAATAGAGCTTGATTCTATTATTGGAGGAATGAGATAAAAATATACGGAATTATAATCGTATTTGCAATTATTAATCTTTACTATTCTTCTGTTTTTTAAAGCTCGTTCTTTCCGTTTCCTTAAATCCTTCGGTTCGCTCCGGAGTGAGGAATACTATCGCTGTTTGGAACATGATTTTGAAGTCAAGTCGGAGTGAATAATCCTCGATATAAAGCAGATCAAGAACTAGCTTGTCCTTTGGAGTTGTATTGTACTTCCCTAAAATTTGGGCATAGCCTGTGAGTCCAGCCTTTACCTTTAACCTATATTCGAATTCGGGCAAATCCTTATAATATTGCTGTGCTATGCTATCACGTTCGGGACGTGGCCCTACAATACTCATTGAGCCGAAAAAAACATTGAATAGCTGCGGCAATTCGTCCATCCTCGTCTTGCGTAAAAATGCGCCCACTTTGGTGATTCTAGGGTCATTCTTACTCGCAAGTACAGCGGTGCCACTCTTTTCAGCATGGACAACCATCGTGCGGAACTTCCACACTTTGAACAACTTCCCGTTTATGGTCGATCTCTCCTGCTTAAATAACACGGGGCCGCCATCTTCTAATTTTATTGCTATTGCCTGTGCAATCATAATCGGCGTACAGATAATCAATCCAATGCCGGAAATAACAATGTCGCATAGCCGTTTAAGGACCTTTTGCAATGGGGTAAGCCCCCTATGCTCGTATGAGAACATTGTCGTATCCTCGACTAATTCATGCCCTGCATTATTGATTAAAATATCTGCCAATTCGGGCGTGTAGTAAATTTGCTTTTCTCTTTTATAGCAATATTCAATTATATAATCCTTCTTACTGCTTGGAACATCGATAAGCATTACCGCCTCACTCGCTCGGATCGAACGGTGAAGCTCCTCAGCGGAGAAGTGCATAACCTTCCCCACCTTAAAGCGCTTTTTATAACGGCGCAATTTCAGCAGTATATTATTTAGCTTGATCGCATCACCATATACAATGAGCAGTTTCTTCGGTGGGTTAATCTTGTAGTAAACAATATTTGCAAAATATGTGATTATCCAAATTGCTAGGAACTGCATTACCATCACTAAAATCAATATAGCTATATTAACAATACGCTTCTCCATTACGCATAGTTGCAAGAAAGAGATAATATCCGTGATGCTAACTGCCACTATCATGGAGAGAATTGTTTCCTTAATCCCTTTACCGCCAATACTATATCCGCCATATATCCTAATCATGCTAAAATGTAAAACTAGGAATGTCATTGTAAGAATAGCACTAACTCTAGAAACACGCAAAAGCTCCGTTCTCAATTCGGCGCCATCGAACAAAAAGAAACCGTAAAATATCGCAAACATCAATAGAACAAAAAAGGCCTTTACCAATGTTGTGAATGTTCGCTCAAATGCCTTAAGTTTTTGTATCATTTAAACGCACCTCGTCTTAGTCACTATTGCTAGCCCTCACAATCATACATTATACCATAAAAATAAACAATTACAATACTGTTTCTAAACTCTGTGTATTAAGATAATGCAAATTAGTATTAGCGATATAGATATGTAATTAAGTAAAATCCATTATACTTTGGTGAAAATATACGTGCATTGCATCGGTGATTATGGTATACTTAAATAAGTATAATCTTTTTTTAGTAACTCTAATTTACTCAATCTTTTTATGAAAAAGGGGCCTGCAAAATGAATAAAATATACGACACAATTATAGTCGGCACCGGCATCGCAGGACTGTATACGGCACTGAATATCGATCCAAAATTAAATGTACTACTCATATCTAAAAGAGAACTCGCCCTATGTAATTCGGCACTTGCTCAGGGGGGCATTGCCGCTGTAATGGATAGGGATAATGATAGCACCGATCTGCATTTGAGTGATACTTTAATTGCAGGTGGATATAGCAATGATCCGAATACGGCAAAGACACTTGTTGAAGAGGGGCCAATTGATATTAGCAATCTCATATCATACGGGGTTGAATTCGATAAAAATGCCGATGGCACATTGCATTTAACTCTTGAGGGTGGGCATAGTCGGCATAGGGTCGTGCATTATAAGGATGCGACCGGCAACGAAGTTGTATCAAAATTAATTTTAGCGGTGAAAGAACGCAGAAATATTGATATGATTGAACACGCATTTTTATGCGATTTAAAGCAGGTGACGGGCGGATTCACCGTCGATATACTCCATAACGATGAATATATCCGGTGCAGTTCCCCCTATGTTGTTCTTGCGACGGGCGGAATCGGCAGAGTGTACGAATACACGACGAATTCTGCAATTGCAACGGGCGACGGAATAGCATTCGCATATTCGATCGGTGCAAAAGTTCAAAACATGAGCTATATTCAATTCCACCCGACTGCATTTGCGAATAAAAATACACGTGAGAGCTTCCTCATATCGGAGGCTGTCAGGGGCGAAGGTGCTTATTTGCTCAATTGTAACTATGAGCGATTCATGGGTGATTATGATGAGCGCATGGAGCTTGCGCCCCGTGATGTCGTTTCCCGCTCGATAATGCTTGAGGCTCTTAGAACTGGCTCGGATAATTTCTATTTAGATATCTCGCATAAAGATCCCGTATTCTTGAAAAAGCGCTTCCCGATGATATATGGGAGCCTAATGAAAGAAGGGTATGATTTAACGAAGGACAGAATCCCCATCTACCCATGCCAGCACTATATCATGGGCGGTATAAAGGTCGATGGCAGGGGTAGAACATCGGTCGATGGATTATATGCAGCTGGCGAATGCTCGCATACCGGTGTTCACGGTGATAACCGCCTTGCAAGCAATTCACTTCTTGAAGCACTTGTCTTTTCAAGACAACTTGCACTTGATATAAATAAAAGGGCGCAAGGCGGTCTGCCAAAAGTACAATCTAGTGCAGTAATAGAAAATCACGGTGGCGAAGATATCATGGTCGGTATCCGAACACGAATTCGGAACATTATGCAACGATCGTATTTCGTTATCCCGAATAGCGATGAAGCCAAAACCGGATTTGAAGAAATATGCAGAATAAAAGATATGTTATATGAAGGGAATTATGCTATAACACCGGATTATATTGAAGCAAGGAGTCTAGTGACTATTGCATATCTAGTTTTAAAAGAAGTAATTTAAAGGAGATAGATCATGAAACTACCCACATTCTATATTGATGATATTATTAAAAGGGCGCTTAGTGAAGATATCAATTATATTGATATTGCCACCGATTATTTAATTGATGAATCTGCCGAATCAACGGCACGCATCATTGCAAAGGATAATGGAGTTGTAGCAGGGCTCGATGTTTTTTCTAGGGTATTTGAATTAATAGATAGCGATATTAACATACGATTGAATAAGACCGATGGCGATAGCGTGGCAAAGGGCGATATCATCGGTACATTGAGCGGTAGGACTGCATCCCTTCTAAAAGGAGAACGCACTGCACTCAATCTCCTATGCCATATGTCGGGCATCGCCACTGCTACTAATGCCTATGTCGAACTCGTCAAAGGCACGGATGCCACTATCTGCGATACAAGAAAGACCCTCCCCTCACTGCGTGCATTGCAAAAATATGCGGTAGTTGCCGGCGGCGGAAGGAATCATCGCTTCAACCTATCCGATGCTGCAATGCTCAAAGATAATCACATTGATGCTTATGGCGGGATCGTCGGCGCTGTGGAAGCTTTAAGGAAAAAGGTTGGGCATATGGTTAAAATCGAAGTTGAAGCAAGGAATTTAACCGAACTACAACATGGATTAGATGCTGGCGCCGATGTCATTA
>JAAZLM010000111.1 GCA_012799315.1 Clostridiales bacterium
GCTTTATGCTAAAACGGGCGCATCGGGTAATGCATATACTTCTTTTGATAAAACTTGCTATCTCTTTTCTTGTACTGATAATTTTGATAAATCGCTTGAAATTCTCCTTGATTTTGTGCAGTCACCGTATTTTACACAGGAAACGGTAGAAAAGGAACAAGGCATTATCGGACAAGAAATTCGCATGTATGAGGATAATCCCGGCTGGAGGGTATTTTTCAATTTGCTAGATGCCCTATATATCAACCACCCGGTCAAGATCGATATTGCAGGCACGATCGACTCCATAGCGAAAATTGATGCTGACTTGCTTTATAGCTGCTATAATACATTCTACAATCTTAACAATATGGTATTATCCATTGCAGGTAATTTTGAGATTGAAACAGCATTAGAAGTTGCTGACAAAATGTTAAAGCAGAATTCACCACTAACAATAATAAATAAGGATTTTGACGAGCCGCTAGAAATTAACAAGGCGGAGGCAACACAGACTCTACCCGTCGCAATGCCCCTATTTACAATAGGGTTCAAGGCGGAACCGAGCGAGGGCATAGAGCGAATCAAGGCGAGCGCCGAAACAAGGATTTTGTTAGAATTTATAGCTGGTGAATCGTCGGATCTATATCGACAAATGTATGAAGAAGAATTAATTAATTCTAGCTTCGGTGCTGAAGTCTTTTCAGGTAATGGCTATTTCTCATCTATTTTTGAGGGAGAAAGTCGCAATCCAAGGGAAGTTCAGTCGAGAATTATTGCCGAGGTTGAAAGGCTTAAAGAAAGCGGACTTGATAAAGAAGAATTTAAAATTATCAAAAAGTCTTTCTACGGCGAGCAGCTTAGAAGATTTGGCAATGTCGAGGGTGTAGCTAATTCGATGGTTGCCGCACATTTTGATGGTGTGAGCCTATACGATAATATCGAAGTTTTCGCCAATGTCGAATTTGAAGATGTTGTCGATCGATTAGAAAAATCATTCAATACAAGCCGCTGCGCAATATCGATAATAGAACCTAGTAAAGCATAAGATTAGCTAAAATTAATGGGGGTATAGGAACATGAGTATTAAAGATGTAGTCGAATTCCCGAAATTGGGGCTGGAATTCACTCTGGATAAGGTTGCCTTTTCAATAGGCGGCCTACATATCTATTGGTATGGTATTATCATAACAGCCGGAATTCTGGTAGCCGCTGCCTATGGATTATCCCAAACTAAGAAGTACGGGCTAGATCCGAACAGAGTGATCGATACTGTTATGGGCGGATTAATCGGGGCATATGTTGGCGCAAGACTTTATTTCGTCTTATTTTCGCTGAGTGAATACGATAGCTTTATCGATATAATTAATGTCAGGGATGGCGGTCTTGCGATTTACGGTGGTATAATTGGCGCTGTCATTGTCGGCGGAATTATATCAAAGATCCGCAAGCTGAAATTCCCGCCGATGCTTGATATCGCCGGGCTAGGATTCCTTATTGGGCAAAGTATCGGCAGATGGGGAAACTTCGTTAATAGGGAGGCATTCGGCAAAAATACTAATCTCCCATGGGGCATGACAAGTAAAGATATACAGTTCTATTTAAAACAAAATAAAGATGCAATAGCTACAAATAACGACATTATCGTCGATCCTTTAGAGGCGGTGCATCCAACGTTCCTATACGAATCTATATGGTGTGCAATTGGATTCATCGTATTGCATTTTTATGCAAAGAAACGCAAATTCGATGGTGAAGTTTTCCTTATATATATCGCATGGTACGGAGCAGGGAGATTCGTTATTGAAGGACTAAGAACGGACAGCCTAATGCTTGGTAAGCTTAGAGTTTCCCAGCTTTTAGCCGCAATAAGTGTCATAGTTTCAATAGCACTAATATTCTTTATTAGAAGTAGAATTAAACGAGCTGGCGAATATGTATTTTATAAGGATACTGAAGAATCAAAGTTGTTTTTGGAGCAATTCGAGCAGGGAAAGAAAAAGGATGCAAAAAAGATTCAAGACTCTGAAAATGATGAAAACTATGATGACGAAATTGACAATGATAATGATGAAAGTAGCGAGGAAGATGATAGCGATGATGTCGATTTAGATGAAGATGACGAGGAGGATGCCGATGTCTAATATAATAGATGGCAAATCAATATCCGCTAAAGTTAAAGAAGAAGTCGCAAAAGGGGTTAAATCTCTAACGAAAAAAGGCATAAATGCAGGACTAGCCGTTGTAATTGTCGGCGATAATCAAGCATCTAGGGTATATGTAAATTCAAAGAAAAAGGCTTGTGCCGAGTGCGGTATAGCATCGTATGAATATGCACTTGACGAGGGGATAAGTGAGCAGGAATTGCTTGATTTGGTATCGCAGCTGAATGACGATGATAGAGTTAGCGGCATTCTAGTGCAGCTACCCCTCCCAAAACATATAAATGAAGAAAGAATTATCGAGGCTATCTCCCCAAGAAAAGACGTCGATGCCTTCCACGCTGTGAATGTCGGTAAAATCATGATAGGGAATTTTTCATTCTTGCCGTGCACTCCCGCCGGTGTGATGGAACTTCTAGCAAGTACAGGTGTCGATATCACAGGGAAAGAATGCGTTGTAATCGGCAGAAGCAATATTGTTGGGAAGCCCATGGCAATGCTGCTACTGCATAAAA
>JAAZLM010000112.1 GCA_012799315.1 Clostridiales bacterium
AATGCTTGCATTCTACCTATTCATGGTGTCACAACTCAATGTTGAGCAGGAAAAGAACGAAATAGCCGTATTTAAAAGCAGGGGCGCATCATCGAAGCAGATTTTCGGCATCTATGCTTTAGAGGGGTTAGTGCTTGGCGCTATCACAATGATAATCGGCCCACTAATCGGGCTATTACTATGTAAAATACTCGGTGTATCCAATGGCTTTTTAGAATTTGTTGATAGACCCGCACTACCCGTCAAGCTAAGCCTTGAGGCGCTCAAATATGCCGCTCTTGCGGTGATGGTATTCTTCACGACAACGATGCTACCGATCATTCCAGCATCTAAAACAACGATAGTATTACATAAACAGAAAAAAGCCAAGGTAGTGAAATTCGCCCTATGGGAAAAACTCGGCATTGATTTCATTCTTATTGCAATGTCATTATACTGGCTATTTAATTTCCAGAGTCAGCAGAATAAGTTGATTGAACAGGGTATAGAAGATACTAAGGTGGCAATGGATCCGCTTGTATTCCTTGCATCAACTTTATTCGTGCTAGGATCGGGGCTATTATTTATAAGGATATATCCTTATCTTGTGCGTTTAATCTACAAGGTTGGGAGGCGCCTATGGAGTCCGGCGGCATATGTTTCGTTGTCGACGGCGAGCCGATCATCGGGCGGTAAGGAGCGATTCCTTATGATGTTTCTAATTCTGACAGTCGGACTGGGGCTATTTTCAGCTAATACGGCACGTGCAATCAATACGAATATGGACGAGCGCGTCAGTTATCAATATGGCGCAGACATCGTATTAAAAGAATTCTGGCGTACGAATGCCTTATTATCGCCACCCTCACCGGTAGAATCCGACGAGGAAGAAAAGGCTGAAACCGCTGTAATGCAATACGAGGAGCCGAATTTCGATAGATTCTTGAAATTGCCGGGAGTAAAATCAGCCACTAAGGTGTTTAATAAAGATGAAATCACGGTGAAAGGTAAATCGGCTGATACAAAGCAGGCGAATTTAATGGCAGTGATACCGAGCGAATTCGCCCAAATTGCATGGTTCAGGGACGATTTACTACCCGTGCATTGGCATAATTATATCAATGCCCTCTCATCGCATCCATCGGCGACAATTGTTTCTAAGAGTTTCGCCGATAATATGGGCATTAAGCTAGGGGATAAAATTGAGGTAAAATGGGGGCAGAACAATTATTTTGATGCCCACGTTGTCGCCTTCATTGACTTTTGGCCGACATTCAATCCATACGAAAAGAGAACCGACGGGAAGTATAGTGAATTCATGGTGATGAATTACAACTATGTTAGAATTCAAACAAATGTCGAGCCGTATGAAGTATGGATCGATATGGATGAGGATTCTTCTAGTGAGGAATTATATAATGCAATTGACGAGCAGGGATTCCGCATTACATCAATTAAAGATACTAATCAGCAGCTAATCCGCAGTAGGAACGATCCACAGCTTCAAGGAATGAACGGTGCATTAACTCTAGGATTCATCATTATAATGGTGATGACGATAATCGGATTCCTAATATACTGGATACTATCTATCAAGAGCCGTACATTGCAATTCGGCATCTTGCGAGCGATGGGAGTTTCATTCAGGGAGATTATCACAATGCTCCTGTATGAACAATTGCTAATATCGGGAGTGGCGATTTTTATTGCAATTATAATCGGCGGGATAACAAGCGATTTATTTGTGCCACTATTCCAATCAATGTACAGTGTCAGCGAGCAAGTTCCCCCATTCAGGGTGATCGCATTAAGGAGCGATTATATCAAGGTATATATAATAATCCTTGCAATGCTCCTATCCGGATTTGCGATTCTAGGTAGATTAATTTCTAATATTAAAATCAGCCAAGCAATTAAACTAGGCGAAGATTAATATCGGATAGAATCCCATTCACTAAAATGTGAATGGGATTTTTCTTCTTTTTATTATAACTATCTCCTTATGAATATTTGACCTTTAACAGCGAATAGAATATAGAATGGAGGTGTTATTAATATGGATATTTTCGATAATATAGATAATAATGAGGGAATGCCCGATGACGATATTAAAGTAAGGAAAAAGGCAGAAAAGATATATGATTTTCTCACGATACAATGTATAATTTGCATTTTGCTAGTAATATTTTATTTGATGGCGAATATTGTTAAAACGCAGTGGGCGAGGGGAATTAAAGATGAATGCAACAGGCTAATATCACAGGAGGAAACGGCGGTGCAGAGCATCGTCGACTTTACTAATAAGGCATATGAAACGATAACGAAATCAAAGCCTCTTGAGCCAATTGAGGCAATGGGCGGTGATTTATTTTATGAGCCAGTAGATGATTTACTAAGTCTTGCCCAATTGATCGAGGAAGATGCCAACGATGAAAAAGATAAGGTGGAAAAGCCAAAGGAGAAAAAGGTTAAAAAAGAGGAAGATGAAGAGGCAATTCAAGTTATTAAAAGTAGGGAGATCGGGCTTCTGCCACCGCTGAGCGGAACAATAACATCAAAGTTTGGCAAGAGGGCGGATCCCTTTTCCGATGGGGAGGGATTCCATTACGGTGTCGACATCGAAAATGAGATTGGATCGGTAATTTTAGCGACGGGTAAGGGCAAAGTAATAGTAGCGCATGAAAACGAATTAGCCGGTAAATATGTTGAGATTGATCACGGTAACGGCATTGTATCACGGTATCTTCACTGCAATAAGCTCCTAGTAAAAGAGGGGGACAATGTTAAAAGGGGGCAAGCCATTGCCGAGCTTGGCAATACTGGGAGATCGACAGGGCCTCACCTACACTTTGAGTTGCGGTATGATGGAACACCGTTCGACCCATTGGCGGTAATTAAGATAAATGATTAATATCAGACTGTTTAAAACAAGTGTTAAGATTGACTTTTCCTTTTTAGCCGTGCTGTTAATTTTCATGTTAGTCGATGAATCGGGATACGGATTAATGGGGCTATATGCCTGTTTAATTCATGAAATCGGACATTTAATAGCAATGGTGGCAGTTCGCTTAAATCCCGATGAAATCCTCTTTTACGGTGCAGGTATTCGCATTAAGGCATTCGATGAATATAAACTATCATATGGTGAAGAAATATTCGTTCTTAGCTTTGGCAGTATAACTAATCTACTAGTATTCGCAGTATTATATTATAATGCCAATGGACAGGGAATTGGCATATTTGCAGTCATACATTTGCTAATAGGATTATTTAATTTATTGCCGATCACTATCTTTGATGGCGGGCGAATGCTTGAACTAATATTAATGCGCTCAATGCGTATTGGCACAGCGTCTTTAATATCACGAATCATTAGTGCAATATGCACACTAGCAATGTTGTTCGCAGCCATATCATTTTATTCTCTGGGGAAAGTGAACTTCACAATAGTGGCGACTCTATGCTATATTTCGGTAGTGACAATCATCTTCCCCCGATGGCAGAAAACGGGCGAAAAAGGGTAGTTGATTATTCAGTTGAAATCTGATATAATCTATATGGCGAACTAAGTATAAAGAATCGGAAGGGGAATGTAAATGCCTGCAAATGTAGTTGTTGGTGTCCAATGGGGGGACGAAGGAAAAGGAAAGATTATAGATATTCTAGCATCTAGAGCCGATGTAGTTGTCCGCTCACAAGGCGGGAACAATGCTGGGCATACTGTGGAGAATAACGGCGAGATATATAAGCTCCACTTAATTCCGTCGGGTATCCTATATCCGAACACACTTTGCCTAATCGGCAGCGGTGTAGTAATCGACCCAAAAGGAATTTTAGCGGAGATAGATGGACTAATTGCAAGGGGTATCCCATGCGATAACCTAAGAATTGATCCACGAGCTCATGTTATTATGCCGTGGCATATTAGCCTTGACGGATTATCGGAGAAATTTAGAGGAGAGGGCGACATTGGCACTACGGGTAAAGGGATCGGCCCGTGCTATATGGATAAAGCAGAACGTAGCGGCCTTAGAATGTACGACCTTGTAAATCCGGAAATCTTCAAACGCAAAGCTAAAATAACTGGCGAATTGAAAAATAAAATCATCACTGCAGTTTATGATGGTGATGCCATTGATATTGATGCGATTATAAGTGAAT
>JAAZLM010000113.1 GCA_012799315.1 Clostridiales bacterium
AGAAAATGCTGAAATGTTCAGCCTTGCTTTTGCGGCGCCTCTATCTATTCTTATGAAAATTCTTTCGCCGATAACGTATTTATTCATTCTACTAAAGAATAACGTCGCAAGCTTATTTGGATCGGAGCAAAAAGCCCCGACAGTGACTGAAGAGGAATTATTTTATATTATCGACGAAATTGAAGATGAAGGTGTATTAGAGGAGCAGGAAAGTAATCTTGTTAAGAGCGCATTAGAATTCGATGAAATTACCGTAGGAGAAATTCTAGTACCTCGTGTCGACATTGTCGCTATTGAAGCAGAAGATAGTGCCGAGAAGATAAAGGAAATCTTCTTAAAAGAGAAATATTCAAGATTACCCGTATATGATAAGACGATTGATAATATAATTGGGGTAATAAATGAAAAGGACTTTTTCAAATTCCTTATTGCCAATGAGGGCGAGAATGTGAAGGACATTGTTAAGAAAATTACCTATGTGCATAGCCTACAAAAAATATCGGAAGTATTGCTTGAAATGCAAAGGCGCAAGCTCCACATAGCTGTTGTCACCGACCAATACGGCGGTACGGAGGGGATTGTAACTCTTGAAGATATCCTAGAAGAATTAGTTGGCGAGATATGGGACGAAAATGATGAGATACATAACCCGATATTAGAAGTTGGCGACAATCTATATGAAGTTTCCGCCGAGTTCAACTTGCACGATATGCTAGAGGAATTGGATCTGCCAATTGATACCGTAGAGAGTACGCATAAATCCGTCGGCGGATGGGTGTTAGAATTATTAGGGCGAATCCCTAATGAGGGCGATAATGCAAAGGCGGGAATATTTGAAATCACAGTGAAAGAAACAAGTGACCAAAGAATTGTGAAGCTATTAATCAAGGTGAATTTAGATGATATTGCCAAGGAGGAAGATAATTAGCTATGAGTATTTTCTATGCCATAACTTTTATTATAGGAATATCTTTAACGGGTATTCTCATTGCTGTTAGATATGTATATGGTGAGGAAGTATTTGATAAATTTCATCGAGCGGGGATAAAACTCCCTAGATATAAAGGGAGCGCACGATATATCATACCGAATGATCCCGTCTATCTGCCAATGACGGTATGTTTTTTTGGTGTGATTGGCTGGTTATTCGATTTTACTCTAGATGTCCCTGCGATGTTTTCGCTACCGAGCGCTTTAATAGGGGCGATAGCGATTAGCATCATGATATATTACCCTAAGAGGGAGAGAATGAGCCTTAAAAGAATAAGAGAAGAGGACCTATTTGATTTAGAAGCAATTGTAATAGAAGATATCGAGGCGGATGGCTATGGCAGGATCGAAGTAGATTATGGCGGCATCAACCATGTTGTCAATGCCGTATGCGCCGATGAAAAGCAAATCCCCAAAGGGGAAAAGGTTAAGATCCTACTTTGCGTTGATGAATTGTACTTTTGCACACCGAAAGAGGAGAGTGTTGGTAGAATTCATGAAAGCGCCAACATATAATAAAAACCGAACCAAGGAAGGTTCGGTTTTAGTTTAAACAAATATTTACTGCTGTATTGAAATGAGGAAATCCTGTATGACCGAGGAATATAATGCAATGGTAAAGGTCAATACTGCAAGGATAATTGTTATAATTACGGTCGGTCTTGAAAAGAAGATGCCGTATTTCTGCTTTTGAGTTAATCCCTCAACATCGTTGAATAGGAAGGAAATATGTTTTTTCTTAGATCGAGCAATAATATAAGTGATAATGTATTTAATCAGTTGTATAATTCCTAGAACCACAAACCCGATTAGGGCTATTGCGAATAGGCCGAGCAGACCAGATAGTATTAATTCGTCTTCGGTCGATGCCAATCCTTCCGTCTTCTCACCGATGCTGATAATCCTCTCATTCGAGCTAATATATAGTGCGAAAGTTGAAATGGAATTATTGAGTGCGTGTAAGAGTATTGCAGGAATTATTGAATTCGACCTTACAACGATATAACCGTATATTAATCCAAGTGTGAATGCGTAGAAGAATTGGCTGAAGTTCCCGTGCATGGCGCCGAATAGTATTGCTGATATTACAATGGCGAATGTATCGCCATACCGACGGAGCGAGCCGAGAATAATTCTCCTATAAAAGATCTCTTCAAAAAACGGCGCACATATTCAAATATAAATGAATGCAACTACCCAGCCCGATGAAGTTGTAGGTGTTAATGATTCGATCGGATTTACAACTTCGGGGATACCGAACCATTGAGATAAATATTTAAATAACGTTATGGTAAATAGATTGACGCCCATCGTTGTAACCCATGCAAATGGGAATAGCTTTATCGATTGTGCAATGCTATATTGCGATCCCGGATAGAGCGGATGCACCCTACTAAAACGGGGGTATCCGAGCAGCCCAACTAAAACGATGAAGGGCAGCACATATGCAAAAATAAATGAAAATATAAAATCGAAGCTTTCATGAAAGAAAAAAGCGGGAACATCACTCCCGAACATAGCTATAAAGGAGCCGAGAATTAAGGATCCAATTATGGGGATAGAAAACACAATTATCATAAATAGCCCGATTTTAGTAGATAATTTTTTTAATCCTAATTTATTATCGATAATCACAGCGGTGGATTCTTGCGGAGTAAATTCGTTAATTGGCGAGGAAAAGTTATTCATTAAAACACTCCTAGCATATAATATACCTATAATGTTATCATAAGAAATATAATATTGCAAGATTGAAAAAAATATATTTATATGATATAGTTGCAATATTCTAATGGTGAAATTCTAGCATATAAATTGATGATATGAGCATAATAAATGCGAGGTGATTTATATGCAGGATAAGAAGAAAAAACAATCAAAACAAAATAAACAAACGCCGCAAAAAGCTGCAATGGATACGGCAAATGCCTTTGTCAATGCTAATTCGCTAAGGTGCGATCCGTTGGGCAGTTATACGGGAACTAGCGATAGCAGGGATGAAATTCCTGAGCAGGATGCTGACGATTTATAATTTTGACATAGAAAAGGAAGAATACAGTGGAAATAAATACACCGCAACAAGTCAAAGATGCAATTGCAAAAATTGAAGAAAATGAACATGAGGCCTATATTGTCGGTGGATGTGTTCGGGATAGAATTCTTGGGCTTGATGTTCATGACTGGGATATTACAACGAGTGCATTGCCCGATGAGATTATGGAGATTTTTGCGGATTATAAAACTGCCGAAACGGGAACAGAACATGGGACGGTGACGGTAATAATAGACTCACTGCCGCTGGAGATAACAACTTATCGGATTGATGGGCGATATCTTGATAATCGCCATCCTGAGCAGGTGACTTTCACAAGCAAAATTGATGATGATCTATCACGACGGGACTTCACTATAAATGCATTAGCATATAATGTTAGAGTGGGCATTGTCGATTTGTTCGGTGGTATTGATGATATTAATAAAAGGACGATCCGCTGCGTTGGTGAGCCTGACGATAGATTCAGTGAAGATGCGCTACGCATAATGCGTGCGCTAAGATTCGCATCCGTATTGGAGTTCGAGATCGAGCCGCAAACGGCGAGAAGCATTCATAGGAATAGGGATCTGCTAAACAATATATCGGTGGAGCGATTCCAAAAGGAGTTGAATGAAATTTTAACGGGGGCGGCGGCGGAGAGAATTCTCAACGAATACCGTGATGTGATAGCAGTAATCATTCCCGAAATTACACCGATGTTCGACTTCGACCAACGCACAAAATATCATAATCTTGATATTTGGCGGCATACTGCAAAAAGTGTCGGTGAAAGTAAAGACGAGTTAGAAGTACGCCTTACAATGTTATTCCACGATATAGGTAAGCCCGCAACATTTTCAGTTGATGGGCAGGGAGTTGGGCACTTTTACGGACACGGGAAGGAAAGCACTGTCCTAACAAAAAGGATATTAAAGCGATTAAAATATCCGACTAGGACAATTGAACATGTGTCGAAACTCGTGAAATTCCATGATGCGGCAGTACACCCGAATAAAAAGAGCGTTGCAAGATGGATGAATAGACTATCGGAACAGGGCATGAGAAGATTATTATCGGTCAAGAGAGCCGACACAATTGCCCATGCGCCCGAATTTATCGGTAGACTTGATGAGATTGATAGCATTGAAAAAGTTGTCGATGCAGTAATCGAAGATGAGGATTGCTTTAGCTTAAAACATCTAGCTGTTGACGGCAATGACTTAATAGAAATCGGCATAACAAAAGGGACAAGAATCGGGAATACGCTAGGCAACCTACTAGATGCGGTAATTAATCAGGAATGCGAAAACGAGAGGGAAGCATTACTAACACTTGCGAAGAAGATTAATAAAATTAGGCAGTAAAGGTGCGCCGATAATGGCATTTTTACGATAGGTATATATTCGTATCGTAAAATTCGGCATAGTCAGCTATATGATCTATGCCGATTTTCTTTTTACCGCATTGTGTGGGCAGAGAAAGCAAATTTGCTACCTAGTTAGATGGGCTTTAGGAAGAAACACCAAAAAGATAGAATAATAAGGCTATATATTTAGTGGAAATATAGTTTTAATACCTATTGACTATATAGGAATAGTCTGATATAATAAACTCATTAAATAAAGCAAGG